>JALSSK010000339.1 GCA_026984335.1 Rhodothermales bacterium | reverse complement strand
GCCGTCGAGCCATCGACGCGCGTTTCGTACCCGCCATACGCGGCGAAAAAGGGGCTGCTCGAGCGTGACGGACGCATGACAACTTGCACTTTTCAGCGTATGCCGCGTACAGACAAGCCCTCGTCGGATCAACCTCGCCGAACCTCGAAGTCTTGCGCGTTCCCGATGGGCGTGTTCGGGCTTTCCGGGCGGCGCCCTCTATGCCCCTACCATGGCATATCCGGGGAAAAGCGCCCTTCTTCCTGACACCATGAACCAAGAGAAACCAACCATGCTCTGGCAAAAAGACACACGCGTCGCGGACTGGGTGACGCGCTTCACGGTCGGTGAGGACTACCGGTGGGACACCCTCCTGCTCCCGTACGACGTCACGGGCACGCGCGGGCAGGCGTGGGCGCTCATGGAGATCGGCGTGCTCTCGCTCGAAGAATACACGCACGTCGAAGAAGCCCTCGGCGAACTCGCGGCGGCGGTGGAAGCAGGCGAGGTGGTGGTGACCCCGGCGGACGAGGACTGCCACACCGTCATCGAGCAGTACCTGACCGAGCGTCTCGGCGAGGTGGGGAAGAAGATTCACACCGGGCGTTCGCGGAACGATCAGGTGCTCACGGCGCTCCGCCTCTTTTTGCGCGAGCACCTCCGCGCCCTCGGCGGGAAGACCGCCGCGCTCGGCGGCCTCCTGTGCGACCTCGGCGAGGCGTACGACGACGCCCTGATGCCGGGTTATACGCATCTCCAGCGCGCCATGCCGACGACCGCCGGGCTCTGGGCGATGGGCTATGCCGAATGCCTCGCCTCCGACCTCGACGCGCTCCGCCACGCCTTCGCGCAGATCAACGTCTCGCCGCTCGGCAGCGCGGCGGGCTACGGCGTGCCCTACCTCGAACTGCCCCGCGAGGCCGTCGCCGCGCGCCTGGGCTTCGACGGCGTGCAGACGCACGTGACGGCGGTGCAGCTCTCGCGCGGCAAGCTCGAAGCGCACCTCTCGCACGCGCTCGTGCAGGTCGCCGCCACGGTCAACCGCCTCGCCTCGGACCTCGTGCTGTTCAACACCGCCGAGTTCGGCTTCGTGTCGCTTCCGGCGGAATACTGCACGGGCAGCAGCATCATGCCGCAGAAGCAGAACCCCGACGTGCTCGAACTCGCGCGCGCCACGTATCACCGGCTCCTGGCCGAGTTGCAGGCGCTCCTCACGCTCCCGGCCAACCTGCCCTCGGGCTACCACCGCGACCTTCAGCTCACGAAGGAGGCCGTCATGCGGAGCGTGCTTCTGGCCCACGACCTCCTCACGGCCATGAACCACCTCCTGCCCGGCGTCCGCTTCGACCGCGAGCGGATGGCGGCCGCGTGCACGCCCGAGCTCTTCGCCACGGCGCACGCGCTCGAACGGGTGCGCGCCGGAGCGCCGTTCCGCGAAGCCTACCGCGAGGCCGCCCGCGCCCTCCCGACCCTCACCGCACCCGAAGCCGACGCCGCCCTCGCCGCGTACGAGGTCGCGGGTTTCCCCGGCCGCGCCCGCCCCAACCTCGTGCGCCGGGCGCTCGACCGACACGCCGAGTGGATCGGGGGGTGAGGAACGCACGGGGCGAATCCTGGCGAGACGGGACGTTCGCAGGGCAAAGCGCGCCGAGGATGCGCGACGTCCCCCGTCGGCCTCCGCGTCGAAAATCGCGTCCCTTCACCTATATTATCGTCGCCGAGCGCCGATACCCCCCACGCCGGGAACGCCCCCGTTCCGGCGCTTCGCTCCCCGTTTTCCCAAAGCACGCGAACGGATGGACCTCTCTATGCGACCGCTCCTCCTCTTTCTCCTCGCCCTCTCCACCGGCGCGCACGCGCAGCCGCTCACCGACGCCGTCCGCCTTCAGGGCTACGCGCATGAGGACGGCGTGACGCGCTTCGTCTTCGACGCCGGGCTGTACGGCGTCGCGCCCGAGCGGGTGGTGGTGACGGGCGCGTTCCGAAGCTGGGATGCGAACATGGATCTGCCCGCGTGGCGACTCGCGCCGCATCCCACGGCCGACGGCGTGTGGACGCTCGCCGTGCCGAACGAGGACTACGCCGCCATCGCCCCGGCGACGCCGTTCAAGTTCCGCATCGATGACGGCGTGTGGCTCGATCCGCCCCTCGCCGCTCCGAACGTCGAGAACGGCAACCTCGTCTTCCTCTACGGCGTCGCCCCGCCCGCGCTGAAGGCCGAGATCGCCGGGCCGCGAGCCGTCTGGGCCGCCGTCTCCGGCGACGGCGTCGCCCGCCCGCTCGACACGGAAGCC
>JALSSK010000338.1 GCA_026984335.1 Rhodothermales bacterium | reverse complement strand
CGGCGGTGGGGTCCACGGGGTCTTCTTTGCGGCGGCGTCCGGCGCCCATGGCCACGGCGGTCCAGCCGAGCGCGAGCGCGTCGAGGTCGGCCACGAAGCCCGTCGCGTCGTCGGGGGCGCGCACCTCGGCTACGGGTTCGGCGTCGGCCCGCCGCGCGGGGTCGCGCACGACGGAGGCGTCGCCGCCCTGCGCCTCCACGAGGGCGATGAATTTGTCGAGCGCCCGCCCGGAGGCGAGGGTCTCCCTGGCGTGCGCGACGCCCGCTTCCGGCGAGGCCGCCGCGCCGCCGAGGCAGAGCATCTCGCCCGCCAGCGCGTAGGTCACCTCCATCACGTCCGGGACGTCCTCGCCGTGGAGGCAGCGGATGGCCTCCGCCGTCTCGGGCCAGTTGCCGATGCCGCGGCCGAGGGGGGTCTCCATGTCGGTCAGCAGGGCCACGGTGCGCTTGCCGAACTGCTCGCCGAGGCCGACGAGCGTCTCGGCCAGGCGCCGGGCGTCGGCCTCCCGCTTCATGAACGCGCCCCGCCCGCACTTGACGTCGAGCACGAGCGCGTCGATGCCCTCGGCCAGCTTCTTGCTCATGATCGAGGCGGCGATGAAGGGGACGAACTCGACCGTGCCCGTCACGTCGCGGAGGGCGTAGAGCTTGCGGTCGGCCGGGGCGATCTCGGCGGTCTGCCCGATCATCACCACGCCGAGGCGGGCGAGCAACCGCCGGTAGTCGTCGATGGAGAGGTCGGTGCGGAAGCCGGGGATGGCTTCGAGCTTGTCGAGGGTGCCGCCGCTGTGGCCGAGGCCGCGCCCGGAGATCATCGGCACGGGCACGCCGCAGGCCGCCACGAGCGGGGCAAGGATGAGCGAGACCTTGTCGCCGACGCCGCCCGTGGAGTGCTTGTCCACCTTCACGCCGGGGAGGTCCGAGAGATCGAGCACGACGCCCGAGTGGAGCATCGCATCGGTCAGCGCGAAGGCTTCTTCCTCGTTCATGCCCCGCAGGAAAGCGGCCATGAGAAAGGCGCTCATCTGATAGTCGGGCACGTCGCCGCGCGTGTAGGCCGCCACGAGGGCGCGGATCTGTTCGGGCGTGAGCGCCCGCCCGTCCCGTTTGGCGATGATGAGATCGACGGGATTGAAATCAAGCATAGGCGGTGGTAAAGAGGGCCGACGGTGTCGGGAGCGGATGGGCGCAATATGAAGCCTGCGCGCCTAAATGACAAGTGCTCCGGCGCGTCGACGGAAACGCCGCCTCTACGGATGCGACGCCGGGAGGATGCGGGGGCGGGCAGCCCGTAGCGAAGGAACGGGCTGCCCGCGAAGCAACTCAGGAGCTTCCGCGAAGCAACTCAGGAGCTTCCGCGAAGCAACTCAGGAGCTTTCGCGGAGCCCGTTGGGATGGCGGGCGGCTTCGCGGAGGCGGTCGAGGAGGCGTTCGGTCGTGGCGAGGCGTTCGGTCCACACGTCCACGATATCGGAGAGGCCGGGCGTGTTTCGCGCGCAGAGAGCGACGTAGTGCGCGCGCCAGGCGGCGGTCAGGGCCGTCAGGTGTTCGAGCACGACGTCGAGGTGGTCGTATTCGGCGGCGGCGCGGAAGAGGTTGGCGAGCATCTGGGTGCGGTCGCCGAAGCCGCGGGGCACACCGGCGCGGCGTCCGAGGCGGGTGATGGCGTCGCGGCTGAGGAACAGGCCGGCCCACGGCGTCGTGGTGAGGTAGGCCGCGATGTCCTTCAGACCGGTGCGCGGATCGTCGAGGAGCGGGGGCGGTTCGGGCAGGGTGAAACGTTTTGAGGTCATCCGCCCGCCGTAGCCCAGCGCGGAGCGGTGGTCGAGCACGAGATCCAGCGTCAATTCGGCCAGGACGGTGAAGAAGGAGAAGCCTTCGTCCCGGACGGCCCGGGTGAAGGCAACCAGCCAGCCGAGCAGGTGTTCGTCCATGAACCGGCGTTCGAGGCGGCGGATGCGCTCGGCCTCGGTGGGCAGCCCGTCGATCCACGCTCCGGCTTCCGCCCGCGCGAGAAAGGTCAGCAGCGTGAGCTCCTGCCCGAGGTGGTCCGGGGCCTCTCCGGTGAGGGGCGTCGGACATCCGGCCCGTTGAAACTGTCGCCGGACGTAATCGGTCACGGGACCGTCGAGCATGCCCCGGGGATCGAGGAAGACGCTGGCAAAGGGGAAGACGTTAAACCCGAAGAGGCGCTGGTAATCCGCCGCGGCCTCATCGGGGGAAAAGGACGCCGGCAGAGCTTCCGCCAGTTCGGGGGTGGCTTCCACGGCGGGCAATAGCACCGGGCTCAATCCCTCGAAATAGAGGCGACTGAGCAGGTGATAGGCCCGGCTGCGCGCGAGCAAGGAGTGAGTTTCAGGCATAAGAGCAGACAAAGCGCAGGAGGTGAACCTGCGCCCGCTCATGTCGGTTGTGTTTCGACGCACGGGTGAGCGGCAGTGGGGAGCTACACGCTTCTTTTATATATACGAAAGAATACTCAGAATTTATACCCGCCCTCTAAGCATGCCGTGCCAGTACATCTGGGGCAGGCCGTAGACCTTGAGCGCATACATGCTGTAGCGCTCCTGCGTCGTGTCGAACGGGAAGGAGGGCATGGGCTTGTTGTCGTAGTCGAACTCGGCCAGCACCAGCTTTCCGTATCCGGTCACGAGCGGACAGGAAGAGTAACCCCTGTAGACGACGGGGTCGTCGATGTAGCCGGTGGCCATGTACTGCAACAGGTTCTGCACGACGGTGGGCGCCTGCTTGCGCACGGCGGCGCCGGTCTTGGCGTTGGGGGTGCTGCCGGCGTCGCCCAGCCCGAAGACGTTCGGATACCGGTTGTGCTGAAGCGTGGAGGGGTCTACGTCCACCCAGCCCTCGGCGTTGGCGAGCGGACTCTGCTTGATGAAGTCCGGCGCGCTCTGCGGGGGCGTCACGTGGAGCATGTCGAACGAAAGCACCTTCTCCGAAACGCTTCCGTCTTCGGCCGTCACCTTGAAGACCGCTTCCCCCTTATCCCCGCGCACCTCGACGAGCTCGTGCTGAATGTTGAAGGTGATGCCGTACCGGGCGATGACCTTCTTCAGCGTGCGCTCGAACTCCTTGACGCCGAAAACCACCAGGCCCGGAGACATGAACTGAACGTCGGTGTCGTCGAGCGCGCCCTTCAGGCGAAGGTGGTCCGCCGTCAGGTACATGATCTTCTGAGGGGCGCCGCCGCATTTGATGGGCGTCGCAGGCTGGGTGAAGATCGCGCGCCCGCCCTTGAGATGACGCAGCGTCTCCCAGGTGTACGGGACCGTCTCATACGAGTAATTGCTGCACACACCGTTCGAGCCGAGCGATTCCGCCAGCCCCGGGATCTTGTCCCAGTCGATCTGAATGCCGGGGCAGACGACGAGGTAGTCGTACCCGATGGTCTTCCCGTCGCGCGTGGCGACGGTGTTGGCCTCGGGGTCGAACGAGGCGACGGCATCCCGGATCCAGACCGCGCCCTCGGGGATGAAGTCGGCTTCGTCCCGCTCCGAGATTTCGCGAGGAAAGACGCCTCCTCCGACGAGGGTCCAGATCGGCTGGTAATAGTGCTTCTCGGAGGGCTCGATGATGGCCACCTCGGGCGGATCGGCCTGATTGCGCAACTGGGCGGCGACGGTGAGCCCGGCGGTTCCTCCGCCGACGACGAGGACCTGATAGTGATCTTTCATGCAGCAGTTCTCCTGGTTGATGTGTGGCTGGAAGGCCCCAAGATACACGGATAGACCCCTGAGAGCAACATGTTATTACATGTCATACAAGATAAATGCATTTTTTAAACCTATCGGGTGATGTGGGGGAATTCCTGTCAGGGCCTGGGGGTCGAGGCCCTACAGAGCGGCTCGGGAAATGCGTTCAAATGGGCCGGAAGGGACCTCATAATTTCCCGCCCGGAGTGCGCCCCGCCCTTCGGGATCGGGGAAGCTTTTCCGGAATGCACCATCCAACCTTATCTCGAAACGGATATGTCCGTCAACCGCCGCGAGTTCATCAAAATCGGCGCGCTGGGGCTCGGGTCGATGTCGCTGGCTCCGAAGGTCTTCGAATGGGGACCGAGCGCCGCGAAGACCTTCCCCGTGCAGCCCGGCGACGTCGTCACGCGCGCGCCCACGTATTGTGAGATCTGCTTCTGGAAATGCGCAGGCTGGGCGTACACGAAAAACGGCCGTCCCTGGAAGATCATCGGCCACGACGAAGACTTGCATTCGCACGGCCGACTGTGCACGCGCGGCTCGAGCGGGCTGGGCCTCTATAACGACCCGGACCGTTTGCAGCGCCCGCTGATTCGTGTGGAGAAGGACGGTCGACAGACGTTCAAGGAGGTGAGCTGGGACGAGGCGCTCGGGTTCATCGCTGAGCGGCTACAGGCGCTCAAGGAGACGCACGGGCCGGAATCACTGGCCATGTTCAGCCACGGCAACGGCGCCGTGCACTGGAAGACGCTCGTGAAGGCTTTCGGCGCGAATTGCATCGCCGCGCCGTCGTTTGCACAGTGCCGGGGTCCCCGCGCGGCGGGCTTCTACCTGACCTACGGCGAGACGGTCGGCTCGCCCGAGCGCACGGACATCGAGAACAGCCGCTGCCTCGTGCTCATCGGCTCGCACATCGGCGAGAACCTGCACAACGGACAGGTGCAGGAGATGAGCAAGGCGCTCGATCGGGGCACGGAGGTGATCGTGGTCGATCCGCGCTTCTCCGTGGCCGCGAGCAAGGCCCGCCACTGGCTGCCGATCAAGCCCGCCACGGACGTGGCGTTGCTGCTGGCGTGGATCAACGTCATCCTCGAAGAGGACCTCTACGACCGGGACTACGTCGCGCGCTATACCGTCGGGCTCGATAAGCTCAAGGAAGCCGTCAGGGAAAATACGCCGGAGTGGGCCTACCCGATCACGTCGATCCAACCCGAGGTGATCCGCGAGACGGCGCGCCTGATGGCCCTGCACGCGCCGGCGACGCTGGTGCATCCGGGGCGGCACGTCACGTGGTACGGCGACGACACGCAACGCTCGCGCGCCATCGCCATCCTGAACGCGCTGCTCGGAAGCTGGGGACGCAAGGGCGGTTTCTACCTCCCGCAGAGCGCCCACGTGCCCGCCTACCCGCACCCGCCGTTCCCCAAACCCGCGTGGTCGCCGTGCGACTTCACGCGCGCGCTCTACCCGTGGGCGCTCTCGCCCGTGGCCTCGCACGTCCGCGACATGACGCTCGACCCGCCCGACCCCGAGAAGCAGATCAAGGCCTGGCTGGTCTACGGCAGCAACCTCATCTATTCGCTTCCCCAGCCGGAGAAGACCATCGCGGCCGTTCAGAAGCTCGACCTGATGATCGCCGTGGACATTCTGCCCTCCGAGATCACCGGATGGGCCGACGTGGTGCTGCCCGAGTGCACGTACCTCGAACGCTACGACGACATCCGCACCTCGCCCGGGCGCGTCCCGCAGATCGCCGTCCGCACACCCGCCTTCGAGCCGGCCTATGACACCAAGCCTTCCGCGTGGATGGTCAAAAAACTCGCCGGCATGATGGGCCTGGACGACTATTTCCCGTGGGCGGACATGGAGGAATATCTCGATCACCGGCTCCAACAGGTCGGCTCGTCGCTCGAAGAGATGCACGAGCTCGGTGTGAAGACGCTTCCGTCGCTGGGGCCGAATTACTTTCAGCCCGGCGAAGAGGTGACGTTCAACACGCCGAGCGGCAAGATCGAACTGTATTCACAGCAGATGGCCGACGCGGGTTTCGACCCGATCCCGCGCTATACGCCGCATGCCGAGCCGCCCGACGGCTTCTACCGCCTGCTGCAGGGGCGCTCGCCGTTCCATACGTTCTCCCGCACCACGAACAGCCCCATCTTCACCGAACTCATGCCGGAGAATGAGTTGTGGATCAACCCGCAGGTGGCGGCGGACTGGGGCCTGAAGGCGGGGCAATACGTGAAGATGCAAAATCAGGACGGCAAGACGTCGCAGTTCCCCATCCGCACCCGCATCACCGAGCGGATCCGGCCGGACTGCGTGTACATGGTGCACGGCTTCGGCCACTCGGATCCCCGCCTGAAGCGCGGCTTCGGAAGAGGCGCCGACGACAATGAGATGTGCACCACGGTCAAGATCGATCCGCTGATGGGCGGCACGGGCCGGCGCTCGAACTTTGTCACGTTTATTACGGAGGGCGTATAGATGGCGGCGAAGAAACGGTACGCCATGGTCATCGACACCAAGCTGTGCATCGGCTGTGGGGATTGCGTGGTGGCCTGCAAGATGGAGAACGAGGTGCCGGAGGGCTTCTGCCGGGACTGGATCGTGGAGTCGGTTACGGGCGTCTTTCCGAACCTTCACATGGAATATCGCTCGGAGCGATGCAATCACTGCTCGAACCCGCCGTGCGTCCACGCCTGCCCCACGGGCGCGAGCTTCGTCGATGACGAGAGCAACATCACGCTGGTCGACCCCGACATGTGCACCGGGTGCAAGGCCTGCATCGCTGCGTGCCCGTACGATGCCCGGTACGTGCGCCCGGAAGGATACGTGAGCAAGTGCACGTTCTGCATTCATCGGGTGCGGGAGGGGCTCGACCCTGCCTGTGTGGCCTCGTGCCCCACGCATTGCATGCACTTCGGCGATCTGAACGACCCCGAAAGCAACGTCAGCAAGCTGCTCGAAAGCCGTCCCTTCAAGGTGCTGGCCCCCGAGGCGGGCACCGAGCCCAACGTCTATTATCTCATCTGAGTGCGCCATGGAAGAATTCATCACGACCCACAGGATGAACCCCGACATCGACCCGGTGCTGACCATCTGGCGGTGGCAGGTGTCGGTGTATCTTTTTCTCGGCGGGCTTACCGCGGGCCTGCTCATCCTCGGCGCGCTCAGCGTGCTTCAGCGCCGTAAGGCCGCGCCCACGGCGGCGCAGCGACTGCTCGTGTGGACGCCGGTCGTGCTCGGCGTGGGGCTCTTCTCGCTCTTCCTCGACCTCGAACACAAGATCCACGTTTATCGCTTCTACACCACGTTTCGGGTAACCTCGCCGATGTCGTGGGGGTCGTGGATCCTGCTTCTGGTCATGCCGGTGAGCGTGCTTTTGATCGCCGGGACGATGCGGGAGACGTGGCCGGGTCTGTACGCCTGGGCCGAGCGGAAGGGCCTGCGCGGGTTGGCGACCTTCTCCGAGAAACGCCTGATGGGGCTCGCCCGGTTGTCCGTGGCGCTGGGCGTGGCGCTGGGCATCTATACCGGCATCCTGCTGAGCGCCTACGGCGCGCGGCCTTTCTGGAACACCGCCATCCTCGGCCCGATCTTCCTCGTCTCCGGCCTCTCGTCCGGCGCGGCGCTGGTGCAATGGATGAGCCGGGACGAGCGGGAGCACCGCCTCTATACGCGCATCGACGTCGGGCTGATCGCCTTCGAACTGTTCCTGATCGGGCTGATGCTCATCGGCATGGCGTCCGGGCCGGAGCGGCAACAGGCGGCGGCGCATCTGGTCTTCGGCGGCGAGCTGACGACGTACTTCTGGGTCTTTGTGGTCATGATCGGGCTGTTGCTGCCGGTGTTGCTCGAAGTTTTTCACCTCAAAGGACGCCCTCAGCCGCGCTTCATAGCCCCGGCCTTCGTGCTGCTGGGGGGATTGATCTTCCGGTTCTTCATCGTGGAGGCCGGGCAATTGACCACATGGATCGGGTACTGAGACATGAGAACTTTTCAGGCAAAGCCCTCGACCTACATGAACCCCTACGTGGCGGGGATCGGGCTGGGGCTGGTGCTGTTGCTGGCGTATTTGATTTCCGGGCGCGGCCTCGGCGCTTCGGGCGCGCTCATGCGGACGGTGGTGCAGGCCGAGAAGGTGGTTTCACAGGAGCACGTGGACAATAATTTTTATCTCTCGAAGTACGGCGGCGACGGGCAAAATCCGTGGCACAACTGGCTCGTCTGGGAAGCGCTGGGGGTACTCGTGGGCGGGCTGATCTCGGGCGCATCGGCCGGACGGCTGCATCTGGAGTTGCACCGGGGGCCGCGCATCACGGCGCGGCAACGCCTGCTCTATGCGATGCTCGGCGGCGCGCTCTTCGGCTTCGGCGCGCGCCTGGCGCGGGGCTGCACCAGCGGCGTCGCGCTCTCGGGCGGGGCCACGCTCGCCGCCGGAAGCTGGATCACGATGCTCTGTATCTTCGCCGGAGCGTACGGACTGGCGTGGTTCGTGCGCAAACTCTGGATCTGATCTATCCTCCCAAATTCTACCGATCATGTTCCCTCTCGTTGACACTCTCGGATTCGCCGAACTCACGGACTTCGTGATCGCCTTCGTCCTCGGCGTCGGCTTCGGCTTCTTCCTCGAACAGGCAGGCTTCGGCAATGCCGACAAGCTGGCCATGCAATTCTATTTTCGGGACATGGCGGTCTTCAAGGTCATGTTCGCCGCCATCGTCACGACGATGACGGGGCTGATCGTTTTTAGCTCGCTCGGCCTCCTCGACCTCGACCTGATCTACATCAACCCGACGTACCTCTGGTCCGGCGTCGTGGGCGGGCTGATCATGGGCTTCGGCTTCATCATCGGCGGGTACTGCCCCGGCACGGCGCTCGTCGGCGTGATGACGGCGCGCATCGACGCCGTCTTCTCGGTGCTCGGCGGCATGCTCGGCATGTTTGTTTTTGCCGAACTCGTCCCGCTCAAACCCATCATGACATTCTTCAATCTGGAAACCGAGGGCTTCAGCGGGCGGTTGACCCTGTGGGAGTGGCTGGGCGTCAAGCCGGGCGTGGTCGGCTTCTTCGTCATGCTCATCGCGGTGGCCGGCTTCGTGGCCGCGGAATGGGCCGAACGGAAATTCAACCCGAAGCTTCAGGAGGTGTGACGTGAGCAAAACCGGAATCATCGCAGCGCTGGCCGTGGCCGTAGTTCTCCTGTTTTTGCCGCCGCCGAAGGTGGAGCGGCCGGAAACGCCGCCGGAGGAAGAGGCGGAACTGATTCAACCGGACGAACTGAGCCAATGGATCGTCGCAGGGGATCACGACTATCTCCTCATCGACCTCCGCTCGAAGGAGGCGTTCGAGCAAAACGCCATCAAGACGGCGATCTGCGTGCCCTCGAGCAAGCTCGAGGACCCGGCGACGGTGCAGAGCCTGCCGCCGCATCGGGCCGTCGTCCTTTATGCCGACAATACGGCGGACGCGCTCGCGGCGTGGCGGGCCCTCCGGCCGTATCACCCCGACGTGTACGTGCTCGACGGCGGCGTGGCGGCGTGGAAAGCCCGCGTCCTCAACCCCGATGCGCCGCCCGCCGACGCGCCTGAGACGGCGTGGGAACAGTATCGGGAACGCCTCGCGCTGGCAAACTATTTCTCCGGGAAGACCGCCGGCGCGCCGGTGGAGCGCCCCCGCGCCGTGACGCCGGTGCTCCGGCCCCGCGCGGCAGGCGTCGTGGATGAAGGCTGCTGACCTCGCCCGCGCTTTTTCCTTCCCACCCGTCCCGGCTTCGCGTATCTTCCCCGGCATCGCCGTTTCCCCGTCGTCTTCACGAGGCAGGCCATGCCGGCATCCGCCCCCGCTTCCTTTTTCCGCACATTGGCGCTCGTCGCGCTTCTGACGGCGGCCTTGGTGGCGCTCGTGTGGATCTATGGCGCGCGGGAGGCTCCCGCGCCCACCGGTTCGCCCGTCGCCGCGAAAGCCGAAAGCTGTGCGACGTGTCACGGCGTGCCCGAGGGGCTCTCCGAGGCGCACGCGCCGCCGGCCGTCGGGTGCGCGGCATGCCACGCGGGACGCCCGGAGGCCCTCGATGAGGCCGAGGCGCACGAGGGCCTGATCCGTGTGCCGGGCAACCTCGACCGGGCGGCGGAGACGTGTGGGCAGGCGGGCTGCCACCCCGGCGTGACGGCCCGCGTGACGCAGTCGCTCATGGCCACCGCGCGCGGACTCGTGGCCGTGGATCGCTTCGTCTTCGGCGAGCAGCCCGCCCCGGACGGCCTCGCCACGATGGCGGACCTCGGCGAGAGCCCCGCCGACACGCACCTCCGGCAACTGTGCGCCTCCTGCCACCTCGCCCGCGAGAAAACCGCCCCCGGCCCCGTCACCGAGCTTTCCCGGGGAGGCGGCTGCGTGGCGTGTCACCTCCGGTACGACCGCCCCCGCGCGCCGGACGCCCACCCCGCGCTCTCGATCGACGTCTCCGACGACCACTGCTTCGGCTGCCACAGCCGCTCCGGGCGCATCAGCACGAACTATGAGGGGTGGCACGAGACGCTCCTCACCCACGCCGACGTGCCCGCCGACGACCCGGAGCACCGCCGCCTCGCCGACGGACGGGTGTTCGAACGCCGCTCGGAAGACGCCCACCACGCGCTCGGCCTCGCGTGCATCGACTGCCACACCGCGCGCGAGACGATGGGCGACGGGCGTATCTATCGGCACGAGGGCGAACAGGTCGAAATCACGTGTGAAAGCTGCCACGCGGCGGAGACGCCCGAGACGCTCGGGTGGGTCGCACTCGACGAAGAATCCCGAACGATCCTCCGTCTCCGGTACGGACGCGAGCTCCCCGAACGCCGTTTTCTGAAGGCCGGAAAGACGGGCCGGGCGCTCGTCAACGTCTTCCTCGAAGACGACCGTCCGGTGCTCGAAACGAAGCGGGAGCGCCGCCGC
>JALSSK010000337.1 GCA_026984335.1 Rhodothermales bacterium | reverse complement strand
CGAAGGGCAGCGCGTCGAACTCGGGCCGGGCGACCTCGAGATCACGAGCGAAGGGATCGAGGGCTGGCTCGTCGGGCAGGAGAGCGGCGTCACCGTCGCGCTCGACACCACGATCACCGATGAACTACGCGCCGAAGGGCTGGCCCGTGAGACGGTCAATCGCATTCAGCACCTGCGCAAACAGGCCGGCTATGACGTAACCGACCGCATTGCGGTGCGCCTCCACGCCACCGAGCGCCTGGCCGAAGCCGTGCGCCGTCATGCCGACTGGATACGGAACGAGACGTTGGCTTTGGAGTTGGAAGAAGCCGAACGACCGGCGGGCGACCTCGTCGAGCATTTTGAGATCGATTCCGAGCAAGTGACGGTGGGCGTGCGGAGGGTCGAGGGATGAGGCGGAACCGGCCTCGGTATTTTCCGCGACCGTTTTTCCTTTCAAGCGAAGAAACAATCGTATAGTGCATCATGGCTGAGAAAAAAAATGAGCAACCCGTTGCCGGTGCGGCGACGGATGCCGAGAAGCGACCAACGCCTTTCACGGACGAAGAGCTCGAACATTTTCGGAAGCTGATTCTGGAAAAGCGGGAGGCGGCCCTGGAAGACATCGAGCGGATGCGCAGCCAACTCGCCGACGCCCGCGAGCAGTCGGAGAACGACACCGCATACAGCTTCCACATGGCCGACGCCGGCACCGACGCCATGGAGCGCGAAAAGCTGTACCTGATGATCGGGCGTCAACAGAAATACGTCGGCTACCTCGAGCGGGCGCTCGAACGCATCGAGAACAAGACCTACGGCATCTGCAAGGTCACCGGAGAGCCGATCTCGAAAGAGCGCCTCGAAGCCGTGCCGCATACCGAGATCTCCATCGCGGCCAAACTCAAGCAGAAAAAGTAACCTCCGCCCGGCACGGGCATACCCAAGGGCGGTCCTGGTCCTCCGGGGTCGCCTTTTTTCGTCCGGCCTGCCTCTCGACAGCCTATGCGCGCACTCTGGATCACGATAGGGGTCATCCTCGTCGATCAGGTCTCGAAATACATCGTCCTCCATACGATGTTGCCCCACGAGTCCATCCCGATCCTCGGAGACTGGCTCAAACTTACGTTCACCGAAAACCCCGGGATGGCGTTCGGCATCACGTTCGGTCCCCCCGCGATGGTGACGATCTTCTCGATCGTCGCCACGTTGCTGATCCTGCTGTACATCTTCAAGGTGGGGAACACCTATTTCCCGTATCAGGCCAGTCTCGCGCTCGTGCTCGGCGGCGCCCTCGGCAACATCATCGACCGCATCTTTTACGGCGTCATCCTCGGGTACGACACGTTCTTTCTCGGCAAAGTGGTCGATTTCATTCACGTCAACGTCTGGCGGGGCTACGTCCCGGACTACATTCCGTTTTTCGGGGGAAGTTACTTGGCGCTTTTCCCGATCTGGAACGTCGCGGACATGTCGATCGTGGCGGGCGTCATCGGGATTCTCCTGTTCCAGAAGAAGTTTCACGAGCGGCTGGCGAAGGGGCGGCCTGAGGCCTCGGAAGGCGTCGGTGGGGAGCAGCGTGCGGCGCAGACGGACGGCGCCCCGGCTCCGGGGGCAGAGACGTCAGGGATGGCCCGGTCGACCGAAAATGGCTCGGGCGGAGCTTCGCTGACGGAGCCGGGCGGCGGCGGGCGAGAAGAAACGCCCTAGCAGCGGATCGGCTCACCAGCTCACACGGAGCGCGACGGAGGTGTAGCGGGGAAGGAGGGGACGGTTTTCCACTTCGAGAAGCGGGATGCGCTCCGCGTCGGCAAAATAGGTTTCCGGATCGAGGAAGAAGCGGTATTCGGCCACGTTGGCGCGGTTGAGCGCGTTGAGGACGTCGGTGCGGATCTGGAGCGTGGCGCCGCCGACGTGAAGGTTGTAGGCGAGGCTCAGATCGAGCTGAAGGATGGGCGGCAACTTGTGCGTGTCGGGCTTATCCAGGTTGTAGCCGACGACCTGGTTGCCGATGCGGATGCGGGCGTCGGAGGAGACGCCGGTCTCGGCCAACTCGGCCAGCACGCTGGAGAGGTCGTCGAGGTGAGCGCCGACGAAGTCGTAGTAGGTTTTGCGGAAGCCCCAGGTGCGGCCCCACACGCCGCGCCAGCGGGCGAGGAAGGTCAGGTTGCGCACGGGGGAGACGTCGAGGCGGAGTTCCAGGTTGTGGGGCTCGATCCAGGGGACGCGGTGCACCTCTCCGCGAAAGAGGCTGGAGATGCTCCGCTGCCCGTCGCTGTACTCATAGCGCGCGAGCACCCGCCCCGGCCCGATGTCGCGTTCGAGCTGGACGGCGGCGCCATAGGTGAAGCCCCAGCTGTCTTTGAGAAAAGCCCGCTGCGGGAGGTTGTCCAGGGAAAGGTCCTCGTCGGTCGCATAGTCGATGGCGAGGATGTGTCGCTGACGCTTATAGTACCCTTCGACCCGAACCGTCCATGCGGGCGTGGGCATGAAGAGGAGTTCGCCCGCGTAATGGAGGGCCTGCGGCGGCGAGATCGTCGAGTCGGTGAGCATCCAGAAGCGGGTCATCGGCACGAAGGAGCGCGGGCTCCGGCTGCTGACGTCGAACTGGTTGACGAACTGCTGATAGACCCCCGCGGCGAGGAGCAGCGACCACGAACCGTACGGCGTGTCGGCCCAGTCGAAGCGGAGTGAGAGGCGCGGTTCGGCGTAGACCTTCGCGGTGGCCTCGAGGAAGGTGAAGCGGCTGCCGGCTTCGACGGTCACGTGCGGGCCGAGCGTGAGGGTGTTTTCGAGGAAGCCCGCCGCGCGCCACCCGGCGGAACTGTGCCGAATGGGCAACTGCGCGCCCGCCAGCGAGAAGCGGTTGCTCGTGCGCACGAGTTCTCCGCCGATCTGGAGGTACTGGTGGTCGCTGAGGTTGTGGTCGAGCTTGCCGGTGAGGCCGAACTCGTAGATGCGGTTGCCGTCGTCTACCGGCGCGGTGGCGGCCAGGCTGTCCGGCGTATTGAACGTATGGTTGAGGCGGTAATAGCTCATCCGCGCCTGAAGGGAGGCGAGGGTGCGGGGACCGAGGACGGCTTCGAAGCGGGTCTGCCCCGCGCCGCTCTGCCAGGTGTACGTGTCCGGGATCGAACGGAGGGCGTCGTTGAAGTCCCGGGCGGGCGAGAGGAAGGACTGGTCCGAAAAATCGTTTCCTATCCGCGTTTCTCCCCAGTAGGCGGAGGAGTACAGGCTGAGCGAGGGATTGAAACGCAGACGTCCGGCGGCGTGGAGGTCGTGGAACCCGAGGCCGGGGTTCCCGGCGGATTCGAACACCTGAAAGGGCGTGTTTCGCTCGGCAAAAGCGGAGAGCACGAACGTGTCGATGGTGTTCCAGTCGCGGAGGAGCGTTTGAAGCGGCGGCGGCGCGAAGAGCTTCCACAACCCGAGCCGTCCCGCGATCATCAGCGACCGCTCGGCGCCGCCCGCGGACTTGTGGTGCAGGCTCACGCGCGCGTTGACGCTGAGCGGGTCCACCTGCACGTCGAGGCGTTGCGGTCGGGAGGCGGGGAGTATGTGCTCGGCCTCGATGACGCCCGCGATCTGGCTGCCGACGGTGGCGTCGAAGCCGGCTTTGTGCACGGTGATGCGTTCGAGCGCGAAGGGGCTGAAGGGGCCGGTGAAGCTGGTGACGTTCAGCGGGATGAAGACGGGGACGCCGTCGAGGCGGAACTGATGCTCGCCGGCGGCGCCGCCCTGCACGTGGAGGTCAGCCGTGACGTCGTTCACCCGGACGCCCATCATGGCGTCGAGCAGGCCGAGCACGTCCGAGCCGCCGGGGGAGGGCGTCGAGGGCGTTTCGGGATCGTCGTAGCGGGCGAGACCGAGCATGCGCGAACGGTTGCGCGCCGACAGCCCTTTGATGACGATGGGCGTCACGAGGATCGTCCGGGGCTGGAGCGTCAGGTCGATGCGCGCGTTCCCGCCGGGCGGCACGTCCACGACCGTGGCGGCGCTGCGGTAGCCGAGGTGGGAGGCGACGACCTGATACCGCCCGGGCGGCAGCTTGCCGAGGGAGAACCATCCGGCGTCGTTGGCGGCGCTCCCGGCCGAGGCGTCGGTGAGCACGATGTTCGCCGAGGGGAGGGGGCGTCCCGTGGCGGCGTCTCGCACGCGCCCGCTGAGGTTGCCGTAGAGCGCGGCGGTCCGCGTGATCTCCGCCAGAACGTAGGTGCCCGTTGAGAGACGGTAAAAATCGAGGCCGGTGCCCTGAAGCAGGCAACGGAGCGCGTCCTCCGGCTCCGCATCCCGGATCACACAGTACACCTGCTTGTCGGCGGTGAGGACCGGATCCCAGCCCAGATCGATGTGGGTGGCGGCGATGAGCTGTTCAAGCGCCGTCTCCATCGGGACGCCCCGCCACGCAAACCCGTGCGTCTCCGTCTGCGCAAGCGCCGGGGCGACCGCCGGTCCGGTCGCGAGCGTGACGAGGGCGACGAATACGACGCGGAGAAGTCGGAGCCGAACAAAGGCCATGGGGCTCATGGAATCGGGAGGGGCAATCGTACGCCGGAAAAACCAGGGCGGAAAAGAGGGGTTCCTCAGCTCGCCGCGCCGGAGACGGATTACGGGAAAAATAGCACAAAGATGAGATAAAAGAGGGGGAGAACGGAGCGACCGACGGGCGGAGGTGCGATCAGGGCACGTAGACTTCGTAGCCCGAGGCGATGGGACGGTACCGCGTGCCGGACATCTGGGTCAGCTCGGAGAGGACCGTCTCGGCCTCGAAGGGCGCGTGTTTGAAATACGACTGGGGTCTGGCGCGCACGGCGTCGTCGGCGACGATCTCGATGGCAAAGCGCCGTTCGATCTCGTCGAAGATGGCGCCGAGGGGCTGGTCGTGGAAGGCGAGCCCGCCCTCGCGCCAGGCAAGGGCCTGCGTGAGCGAGACCGAGTCGGGGAGCGAGACGGCGCCGGAGGCGGTGATGTAGGCGGACTGCCCGGCGGTCAGGACCACGCGCGAGCCGGGCGCCTGCTTCGCGCGGACGCCCACCTTCCCGGAGGCGACGGCGACCCGCGTGACGGCGAGCGGGTCGGTGCGCCGGGCCCGGACGTTGAACTGCGTGCCGAGCACCCGGGTCTCGGCGTCGAACGTCTCGACGACGAACGGGTCGTCGGTGTGTGTGACTTCGAAGAACCCCTCGCCCTCGAGCGCGACCCGTCGTTCTTTCCACGAGAAGGCGCCGGCCACCCGGAGCGTGGAGGCGCTGTTGAGTTCCACCGTGGAGCCGTCGGGGAGGTGGACGGCGAGCGTCTCACCGGCCGGGGCGTGATAGGTCGTCGGGCGAAGCGCGAGAAAGACGCCGAGCACGAGGGCTGCCGTGGCGAAGGCGGCGGCCGCGCGCCACCGTCGTTGCGGGGTGGCCGTGAGGGCGCGGGCGGCGTGGCGCAGGCGGCCGGCGACCACGGCGAGCGGAGACGGCGCGGGCGCCGGAGCGGCGGCGGCAAGGAGCGCCGCGCGGGCGGCCCGTTTGCGCGCCGGGTCGGGCGCGAGGTCCGGGCGGGCGGCCGCGCACAACGTCCACACCTCTCCCATCGCGGCGGGATCGCCGCCGGCTTCCGAGCGGAAGTGGGCTTCCACCTCCGGCGGCAGGCTCGGTATGTCCGGACGCTCGTTCATGTGCGTAAGCTTTCGCTTTCCCGGCGGTAAGTCTCCAGACGCAACCGCAAGTGCTGAAGCGCGAGAACGATATGATTATTAACGGTTTTGGGCGCAAGATTCATGCGCGCCGCGATCTCTTCGTGGGTGAGCCCCTCGAATCGACTCAGCTCGAAGGCCAGACGCCTGCGTTCCGGCATCTCGGCGATCCATCGTCGAACCTGATCGTTGAGCGCATCGGTGTCGAGGTTTTCCTCCACGAACTGATGCGCAGAAGGTTCGACCGGCATCGCGTCGAGCGAGGTGGTCGCGTGGCGTTTCTTCCGGCGCTCATGGTTCAGCGCATAATTGCGAACCATCTGGTACAGCAACGCCTTGAGCGAGCGATCCGGATCGATGGTTTCCCGCACGTGCCAGAGCTTGGCGAAGACGTCCTGCAAGATGTCGTAGCAAGCCTCGCGGTCGTGCGTGATGTACCAGGCGAAACGAAAAAGCGCGTCGTAGGTGGCATCAAAGACAGAGGCGTAAGCCGCACGGTCGGAGCGGCGCAAACCGTCACCCCAGGCGCGAAATTGCTCCTCTGAAATTGATTGCATGCGTTGTCTGCGGTCAAGGATTATACACCGGGACCATCGGCAGTACCCAATCCCCGCGGATAGGATGAGCGCAAAAGCCGGAGCCGTCGGGGAGGGGGCGGCATCGGAGGCGCGCAGGCTCTGGAATCATCCATAAAACCCGGTCGTACGGCGAAGGTTCTGTCCCGGGCGGCGGGTCCGGCAGCGAAATATCGACGAATCGCCGTTGCGGCCGTGCCGGGGCCGCCTCCGGATGGAACCCCTTCGGTCGCCCCCGAATAATAGCCGTCGACGCCACCGTCTTCATGCCTCTCGCTTCATCTCGGCGCTCAATGCCCTACGATCAAAGCAAAATCCGGAATTTTTGCATCATCGCGCACATCGACCACGGGAAGAGCACCCTGGCCGACCGGCTGCTCGAATGGACCGGCACGCTCACCGAGCGCGAGCTGCACGCGCAGGTTCTCGACGACATGGACCTGGAACGCGAGCGGGGCATCACCATCAAGAGCCACGCCATTCGCATGAACTATGCCTCGCCGGACGGCGAGCGGTACGTGCTCAACCTGATCGACACGCCCGGCCACGTCGACTTCACGTACGAGGTTTCGCGGGCGCTCAAGGCGTGTGAAGGCGCGATCCTCGTCGTGGATGCCGCGCAGGGCATCGAGGCGCAGACGATCTCGAACCTCTACCTCGCCCTCGAAAACGACCTCGAAATCATTCCGGTCCTCAACAAGGTCGATCTGCCGGGGGCGCGCCCGGACGTGGTCGCGCAGTCCATCGAGAGCATTATCGGTGAGCCTGCCGAGGACATCCTCCACCTCAGCGCGAAGACGGGCGAGGGCATCTCGGAACTGCTCGAAAAGATCGTCGCGCGGATCCCCGCCCCGCAGGGCGACCCCGAGGCTCCGCTCAAGGCGCTCATCTTCGACTCGGTCTTCAACACCTATCGCGGCTCCATCGTGTATGCCCGGCTCTTCGAGGGCACGCTTCGAAAGGGCGATCAGATCCTCTTCATGTCGAACGAGAAACGGTACGTGGCCGAAGAGGTGGGCATCCTCAAGCTGGGCATGGAGTCCCGGGACGTGCTGCGCGCAGGGGAAGTCGGGTATGTCATCGGCTCGGTCAAAGACGTGCACGACACCCGCGTCGGCGATACGATCACGCTCGTGCGGAACCCCGCCGACGCGCCGGTGGAAGGCTTCCGCGAGGTCAAGCCGATGGTCTTCAGCGGCGTCTATCCCACGAACGCCGACGACTTCGAGGACCTCCGCGCCTCGCTCGACAAGCTCCAACTCAACGACGCCGCGCTCACGTACGAGCCCGAGACGTCGGTGGCGCTCGGCTTCGGCTTTCGTGTCGGTTTCCTCGGCCTGCTCCACATGGAGATCATCCAGGAACGCCTCGACCGTGAATTCGGCCTCGACATCATCACCACCGTCCCGAACGTAAAGTATGAGGTCGTCAGGACCGACGGCGCGGTCGAGGTGGTGGAGAACCCGAGCAACATGCCGCCCGTGGGCGAGATCGCCGAGATTCGAGAGCCGTATGTGAAGGCCGAGATCATCACGCCGAGCGAATACATCGGCAACCTGATGCGGCTGTGCCAGGACCGGCGGGGCGTTTACATCAACACGGAATACTTCGACCCCGAGCGCGCCGGGCTGATCTATGAGATGCCCCTCGCCGAGATCATCTTCGACTTTTACGACAAGCTCAAGAGCGTCAGCCGGGGCTATGCCTCGTTCGATTACGAATTCCTCGAATACCGGCCGAGCCGGCTCGTCAAGCTCGACGTGATGATCAACGGCGAGCCGGTCGATGCGCTCTCAACCATCGTTCACCGGGACAAGGCGTACGAGATGGGCCGCAAGCTCACGCGCAAGCTGAAAGAGCTCATCCCGCGTCAGATGTTCGAGGTGGCGCTTCAGGCGGCCATCGGCACGCGGGTCATCGCGCGGGAGACGGTGAAGGCGATGCGGAAGGACGTGACGGCGAAGTGTTACGGCGGCGACATCTCGCGGAAGCGGAAGCTGCTCGAGAAGCAGAAGGAGGGGAAGAAGCGGATGAAACAGGTCGGGCGCGTGGAGGTGCCGCAGGAAGCCTTCCTCGCCGTCCTTTCCATGGAAGACTGAGCGGGGATCGTATGGGGGAGAGCGGGAAGCGATCTCGGACGCCGCGCGCCGCCGGCTTTTCCGGGGGGGCGATGCGTCTCGTCCGGCTTCTCGTGTGGCTCGCGCCGGTGTGCGTCGCCGCGCAGCCGACGCGGGCGCAGACGCTCATCGACCTGTACCTCACCGAGCGGATCCGGGAGCAGGCGCTGGAGCTTCAGCGTCGGCATGCGCTCCGGATGCAGCCCCTGCCGCCGACGCCCGTTCCCTCGGCGGCGGACACGCTTCGCGCGTGGCTGCTCGCCCGTCGTCCGACGCCACCGCCGACGCCCGCCGAAGTCGCGGCTCCGCCCTTCCGGGTCGAGCGGTGGCGGCTGATGAAGAAGCTGGAGCGCCACTGGTTCGAGAAGACGTTCCGCGAGACGAAGTGGGCCTTTCTCGGGAGCAACACCTTCTCGCCCCTCGATACGCTCCGGACGCAGGACCTTCGAGCGCGCCTCGAAGCGCACTTCGGCCCGCCCACGAAGACGGTGGTCGAGCTCGACAGCCTCGAACACCGCCCGCGCGAGGCGTTCGTCGAGTTCGAGTACTGGTTCATCGTCAACGACACGATCCCGCTCATCCTGATGGACGTCAACGGGCCTTTCGAACGGGGCCTCGTCACGGCGACGGACCATCGCTTTCGGAACCTGCTATTCGACCTCCGGGAGACGTTCCTCCAAGACCTGGTCGCGGAAGAGACCCGTTCGCCGTACGTCGACTATTATTATCAGTACGACACGCAGACCTGGTTCCTCACGGGCTTCGACGGCGATGCGTTTTTTCTCCGCCGCATCGCGCGGCCGGCCCTTTTTCGCGGGCGTCCCCGGCTTCGGGGGCCGACCAGGTGAGCCGCGCGGGATTTTGATGCCTCCGCGGCGAACAGCCGGGGCGGTTGTCACGTTGAACCGAGATCGGTCACGGCGCGGCTGAAAGATCCGCATCGAGGCAGAGACGAACACAGACAGTTGGAACGGCGCCGTGCCCCGACGGTCGCGGCGGAAAACGGATAAGGATTTTGGCAACGAAAACACAAAGGCAAAAGGAACGGGAGAAGCGCCGGGCAAACCGCGAGAAAACGCGCGATCGCGTCAAGGGGCCGTCCGAGCAGGGGCCGCCGAAGAAAGGCAAGGTGCGCGAATGGGTCGATGCGCTCGTCTTCGCCGCCGTGGTGATGCTCATCGTGCGCACCCTCTTCTTCGACCTGTTCAAGATCCCGACGCCTTCGATGGAGCGCAACCTCCTCGTCGGCGACTTCATCTTTGTCTCGAAGCTGCATTACGGCACGCGCACGCCCATGACGCTCGGCGTCCCGTTCACGCAGATGTATCTCAAAGGCCTCGAGTTGCCGTGGACGCGCCTGCCGGGCTTCTCAGAGGTCAAGCGGCTCGACGACGTGGTGTTCAACTACCCCGTCGATGAGGCGCCGATCGAGCGGAAGACGCATTACGTCAAGCGGGTCATCGGGTTGCCGGGCGAAACGCTGGAGGTGCGCGACAAGGTCGTCCACATCGACGGCGAGCCGCTGCCGCTCATGGAAGGCATGCAACAGCGATGGATCGTCTACAAGAGCAGCCCGAGTGTGCGGCTCTCTCGCTCGAAGCTGGAAGAGCTCGGCGTGGCTCCGGACGGCTTCATCGATCCGCCGAACTCGAACCTCGCGCAGGTCAACGCGACGCCGGAGGCCGTTCGGGTGATCGAGTCGTGGCCGTGGGTCGAGCGCGTCGAGCCGGCCATCGCCACGGACCCCGGCTACAGCGACCTCATGTATCCCCCCGGTCGCGGCTGGACCCCCGACAACTACGGGCCGGTGTCCATCCCCGCAAAGGGCGAGACCGTCACGCTGACGCCGGAGACGTGGGCCGAATACGAGACGGTCATCCGCCGGTACGAGGGGCACACCACCGGGCGCGGCGACGGCGGCGCGTACCTCATCGACGGCAGCCCCGCCGCCACGTATACCTTTGCCCAGGACTACTATTTCATGATGGGCGACAACCGGGACAACTCCGAAGACAGCCGGTTCTGGGGCTTCGTCCCGATGGATCACATCGTCGGGAAAGCGGTGCTCATCTATTTCTCGTGGGAGAAAGGTGAGGGCGACCTGTTCGGGATTCCGAGGTTCAATCGCATCTTTCGGTTCGTGCGGTAGCGAGGAGGCGGAGTGCGATGGCGATGGAAGACGAGCGAGGACGGATCCGTGGAGAGATTCCCGCGACGGAGCCGGAGACCTCCGGGGCGGGGCGGGCGAGGCTGCGGCAGGTGCGGGACTGGGTGATCGTGTTTGTCGTGGCGCTCGTGGCCGCG
>JALSSK010000336.1 GCA_026984335.1 Rhodothermales bacterium | reverse complement strand
CCCTCCCCCCGTCCTGCACACGGGATTTCTTTCCTCCCCTATGGCCCTCCCAAAACACTTGTTTTTCAGCTTTTCATGGCCGTTTCTCGGGCGATCTTGAAATCCTGTGGAAACGCGCTGATCCCGGCATGGGGATTGTCATAGGATCCGGCGAGCAGACATGATGCGTCTGCCGGCAAGCCTGTCATTCCCATCCATCCCCGTGAGGTAAGCCATGCAACACCGCACACACCCTCTCGCTCTCCCGTTCGTTCTTCTCACGTTGCTCGCAGCAACCGGCTGCGCCGATCCTCTGACGGGCCCGGAACGAGGCGCCGACGCCGCTACAGTCGATGCGTTCGTCGTTTCGCAGTCAGCGGTAAGCACCGTGACGGCGCAAGCCCCCGTCTCCGGAGCCGCCGAGCGCGTACGGCTGGAGGCCAGGCTGAACGCCACCGATGCCGACCCGCTCGCCTCCGGCAAAGGCAAGTACGAAGCCCGCACCGACCGCGCCCGCGCCCGCTTCAGCGCCGAAGTCGAAGACGTATCCGGCGACGGGTCGGGGGAAGTCGTCGTCTCCCGCGACGGCGTCGAGCTCTTGCGCGAGGTCATCGAGATCGTCGGCGGCTCCGCCGACCTCAACCTCGACTCCCGCCGCGACGTCATCCCCACCATGCTCGAAGGCGACCTCGTGGAGGTCTTCAATGCCGACGGCGCGCTCATCCTCAGCGCCGTCCTCCTCCCGAAACATTAACCTTCGGGCGGGCGCCCCACCGACAGACGGTTTTTGATCGCCGGTGTGGGCATAAAGCCCGGCTCGCGTGCTTCTCAGGTGTCTTTCGCTCCACGAGAGCCTCCCGCCTGCGGGCCGGATCGTTCATGTGGACGCAAACCATGACCTTCCCGAAATAGCGCAGCGCTGCCTCCAAACTCACGCTTCGCTAAAAGAGAAGGCCGCGCCGGTTCGACCCGGCGCGGCCTTTTTCTTTGCCCGGAAAGCCTGTCCCACCTCCGCGTCGATGATGGGGAAAAAGCCCATCCGTGCTTGGGAGCGCTGCCCATAAGTATGCCTCCTCCGTTCGTCGATAACGAGAGGGGGCGCGGCGGCCTTTCCATCGGTTCGCCTCCCCCTCCGTAATCGATCCACAGCTCATCCTCAAGGAGGCCTCATGCCGCACTTTCCGCAACCCGTCGCCCGCCGCCCCCTCGCGCTCATCCCCGTATCGTTCCTTCTCGTCGCCCTCCTGCTCGCCGGCTGCGACGCCGGTGGCAGCGGTCTGGTGAAAGCCGATCTCACGGCGACGGACGCCCCGCTCATGAAGACCTCACCGGCGCAGGGCAGGCGGAGCCGGACGCCCATCCCGCTGATCGACATGCAGCCCGGCGACAATTACCTCGGCTTCGAGGGCGGCCTCTACCCCGGCGGCGTGAACGTGATGCCGGCGCCCCACGAAAGCGAGGGGCTGAGCCGCGCCGTCGCCGTGGAGCCGCTCGACGCCGACGGCAAGTACGCCCCCGACGGCAAGTACGCGCTCCTCTCCATCGGCCTCTCGAACACGACGCAGGAGTGGTGTTCGCGCACGGATCAGCTCGTCGAATGTGACCCGTGGACGTTCATGGGCCAGGCCGCCGCCGACCCGGACGTGGACACGGAGCACCTCGTCATCGTCAACGGCGCCAAAGGCGGGCAGGACGCCGACGACTGGGAATGGCCCGACGATGAAAACTACGACCGCGTCCGGGACGACCACCTGACGCCCCTCGGCCTGACCGAGCGGCAGGTGGAGGTGATCTGGCTCAAGGTCGTCAACGGCGGCCCGACGACGGGCCTGCCCCGCCGCAACGCCGACGCCTACCGGCTGGAACGACGGCTGGGCAACATCCTCCGCGCGTTCCGGACCCGCTATCCCAACCTGAAACAGGTCTTCATCTCCAGCCGCACGTACGGCGGCTATTCGATCACCCGCCACAACCCCGAACCCTTCGCCTATGAGGTCGGCTTTGCCATCAAATGGCTCATCGAAGCGCAGATCAACGAGATGGCCCAGGAAGGCGCGTTCATCGACCCGTTGACGGGCGACCTCAACTACGAGACCGTCGCGCCGTGGATCGCCTGGGGACCGTACCTCTGGGCCGACGGCGCGAACCCGCGCTCGGACGGACTGACGTGGCTGCGCGAGGACTTCGAGGAAGACGGCGTCCACCCGAGCCCGTCCGGCGAAGAAAAAGTGGGCAGCCTCCTGCTCGACTTCTTCAAGACCTCGCCGCTGACGCAGTGCTGGTTTCTCGCCGAAGGCGCGTGCGGC
>JALSSK010000335.1 GCA_026984335.1 Rhodothermales bacterium | reverse complement strand
TGCGCCTTTTGTACTGCGCGTACGCGTGCAGGAGCGCCCGAAGGTCGTCGGCATAGTCGTGGAATTGCGGGTACTTCTCTTCGAGGATCTCCTCGAGCGGCAGGCCCCGGTTGGCGACGGCGGAGAACAGGGCCCGGAGCGTTTTCTTCCGGGGGAAGCGCCTGCCCGCCCGGTGGAAGCCGCGCGTGGTGCGGAGCACGTCGAGCACGTCGGCGGCGTCGGCGGCGTCGAGGATGGAGAAGTTGTTCGGGAAGCCGATGCGGGGGGCATACCGGCGCAGGAGGCCGGCGCAGAAGGCGTGGAAGGTGCCGCCCTGCACGCGGCTGCACCGCCCGTCGAGCAGGGCCGTGGCGCGGGCGAGCATCTCGCGGGCGGCGCGGCGCGTGAACGTCAGCAGGACGATCTGCTCCGGCGGCGTGCCCGTCTCGACGAGGTAGGCCACGCGATAGACGAGCGTGCGCGTCTTGCCCGTACCCGCCCCCGCGATGACGAGCACCGGCCCGCCGGGCGCCGTCGCCGCCGCGTACTGCTGCGCATTCAGCGCCCCGGCATAGTCGATCGAGAGCCGCCGCTCGACGGCGTGGGTGTCGGATTTGAGAACGAAGCGTCGCGCCATGGGCCTACGGGGTTGCGGCCGGGGCGTCCCGGCCCGCAGACGCGCTTCTTCACGGGCGCGCCTGCCGGTCATGATACACATCTGCGGCCTTCTTGCCAACGGATGACGCCCGCCCGCCTCCGCGAGATCCCTCCCTCACGAGACCCGCGCCTGCGCAAACGCACCGGCTCCCGCCCCGGGAAGCGGGAAACATCTTCCCGCCTTCGGCTTTCGCATTTTCTCATCGGAGGAATTTCCACCCGGTGCGCACTGGTTTGCATGACCCTTTCTTCATACCTTGCGCTATTCGGCCCCCTCCTCCCGAAGCCTGCCTGCTCAGGCGATCACCCATACGCCGCGCCTTATCATCGAAGTGAACCCCAGACGAACGAATGGGAAAGGTTATCGCAGTTGCAAATCAGAAAGGCGGTGTCGGAAAAACCACTACGGCGGTGAACCTGGCCTCCTCCCTGGCGGCCACCGAGCACCCGACCCTCCTGCTCGACTTCGACCCCCAGGCCAACTGCACTTCGGGCATCGGCATCGACACGCGCACCGTCACGACCTCCACGTATGAGGTGCTCATCGGCGACGCCTCCATCGAAACCGCCGTGCGCGTCACGGAGATGCCGTTCCTCGACGTGGTGCCGAGCCACATCAACCTCGTCGGCGCGGAGATCGAGATGATCGACGTGCTCGAACGCGAACACATTCTGAAGAACGCGCTTGCCCGCGCCCGCCGGAAGTACGACTTCGTCGTCATCGACTGCCCGCCCTCGCTGGGTCTTTTGACGCTCAACGCCCTCACGGCGGCGAACTCGGTGCTGATTCCCGTGCAGGCCGAGTACTTCGCCCTCGAAGGGCTGGGGCAGTTGCTCAACACCATCAAGATTGTCCGCCAGCACCTGAACCCGGGCCTGGAGCTCGAAGGCGTGCTCATGACGATGTTCGACACGCGGCTGCGTCTCTCCAACCAGGTCGCCGGCGAGGTGCGCCGCTACTTCGGCGACAAGGTGTTCAAGACCATCGTGCAGCGCAACGTCCGGCTCTCCGAAGCGCCGAGCTTCGGCAAGCCGGTGCTGCTCTACGACGCCACGTCGATGGGCGCGCGCAACTACATCGCGCTCGCCCGCGAGATCATCCACAACAACCAGCGCTATTTGCACACCTACGAAGAGGTGAAAGAGGAAGCCTCGAACCAGCCGGTGAACAAGAACGGACGCGGCGGCCTGTATTCGTCCTCCTCGTCCACACCGGCCAACGGCTTCGCCCTCTGAGGTCGGACGCCCCGGCCGTTTGATTTTTCTCAACGGGTTCGCCCGGCACTTTTTTTCCGGAAGGACCAAGCATAGCATCATCACGTATGGCTTCCAGAAAAGCTGCTCTCGGTAGAGGCCTGAACGCGCTGTTGCCTTCGGCAAAGGAAGAAACGCCGGATGCGCAAGACAGCGGGGATCTGCCCAAAAGCAGGCTCTATAATTTCGAGGACCGGTATCGTTTCGTGGGCCGCGTGGCCGACATCGAGATCGAGCATATCCGCCCCAACCCGTATCAGCCCCGGAAGAACTTCGACGAGACGTCGCTAAACGAGCTGGCGGCCTCTATCGGGCAACTCGGCATCATCCAGCCGATCACCGTGCGGGCGATGGGCAACGGCCGCTTCGAGGTCATCTCCGGCGAACGGCGGCTCCGCGCGGCGCGGCGGGCCGGGCTCAAGCGCATCCCCGCCTTCGTGCGAGAGGCCGACACCGAGGCCATGCTCGAAATGGCCATCGTCGAGAACGTGCAGCGGGAGGAACTCAACCCCATCGAGGTGGCGCTCGGCTATCAACGGCTGATCGAAGAGTGCCGCCTGAGCCAGCAACAGGTCGCGCGCAAGGTGGGCAAGAGCCGCGCGACGGTGACCAACTTTCTGCGGCTGCTCAAACTCCCGCTCCAGGTCCAGGCCGCCCTCCGCGACGGGTCGATCTCGATGGGCCACGCCCGCGCCCTGATCAACATCGACGACGCCGAGGCGCAACGGTTGCTCCTGCAGGCCACCCTTTCGGAACAGCTGTCGGTGCGCCAGGTAGAGGAACGCGTGCGGGCCTGGCGGAACAGCCAACCTCCGAAGCCCGGAAAGGAACCCCCCGTCTCCGCCGAGGCAGAGGCCGCCCCGCAGGCCCCGAACACCCGCGATACGCTCCAGATCCAGGCGATCACCGACCGGCTTCGCACCCACCTCAGCACCCAGGTTCAGATTAAACGCCACGCCAAAGGCGGAGGGCGCATCGAGGTAGCCTACTACTCGGACGAGGACCTCGAACGCCTGATGGAACTGCTGATCCCCTGAGCCGCGTGACGCCTCGGCTGCTCCATCCACCCCGCGAGGACGTCATGAAACGCTCCGCCGGCCTTAGACGCGCGCGCCTGTGCGCCGCGCCGGCCCTCGTCCTGGCGCTCGCGCTCGCCGCCCGCCCCGCCGCCGCACAGGCCGACACCACCCGCGCGACCGTCGCCACCCGCGCGACCGTCGCCACCCGCGCGACCGTCGCCGCCCGCGCGACCGTCGCCGCCGCGCCCCACGCTCCACGCGCCGCCCTCTGGCGTTCCGCCGTCCTGCCGGGCTGGGGACAGGTCTACAACCGGCAATACTACAAGCTGCCCATCATCTATGCCGGACTCGGACTGCTCACCGCCGCCGCCGTCAACTTGCACCGCGACTACCTCCTCTACCGCAAGGCGTTCCAGTACAAAGCCTTCCAGGAGCTCGTCGAAAGCGGGCAGCTCGAAGAAAACCCGAAGGCGGATTTCGAAGACGCCTACAACCGGATCGCCGCGAAGTTCGGCCCCATCTCTTCGTCCCCGCTCCGCAGCCGCCGGGACGTTTTGCGCCGCAACCGTGACCTTACCTTCATTGGCATCGGCATTGTATATGGGCTTCAGATGCTCGACGCCTTCGTGAGCGCGCACCTGTTCGATTTCGACATCGACGAAAAGCTCACGCTGAGCCTCCGTCCCGCCCCCGTTCCCACCGGTCTGCGCGCCTCGGTGCGGTGGTCCTTCTAGGCCCCGGCGCGCCGTCCCCGGAGCCCGCCGACAGGGAACAAACCCCTTCCCGCACGCATTCCACGCCGCCTTGTCCGGCCCCGCGTGCGCGACGCTTTCCTCCGAACCCCGGAGGGCGAACGACCGTATCGCACCGGACATTTTCATTTTATTTAAGAGAATCGCGAAGCCTTGATAATTTATTTAAGTCAAAACGAGTCTCGGCTTTTTTATTGATGTGATCCACGGCCTTTACACATACACTAACCAAATAAACCGTATATTCAACGAAGGTTACCGCGTAATGGCCTTTTCTCTCCGGCAAGCTCCCCGCTCGACTCCCCTTTCCCCCAAGTTCCATTTAAGTGAGGCAACCCGATGATGCCTGAAGGCTATCGCAAGCCAAGCACCCTCCACGATGAAGCGCCGTCCGTAAAGCCTGCGCCTTCGCTGTTCGACAAATGTCATCGCTTCTTCGACCCGTCCGGCATTTATGCGCAGGTCAAACAGGCCGATCTCTACCCCTATTTTCGCGCCATCGAACGCAACGACGGCACGCGCGCGATCATCCACGGGCGCGAGGTCATCATGGCCGGCTCGAACAATTACCTCGGTCTCCTCTCGGATCCCCGGGTGAAGGCCGCCGCGCAGCAGGCCATCGAGCAATACGGCACCGGATGCACGGGCAGCCGTTTCCTCAACGGCACCCTCGACCTGCACCTCGAACTCGAAGACCGCCTCGCCGCCTTCATGGGGCGCGAAGCCTGCGTGCTCTTCTCGACCGGATACATGACCAATGAGGGCGTCATTCAGGCGCTGGCCGGCAAAGGCGACCTCATCTTCTCGGACAAGGACAACCACGCCTGCATCGTGGCGGGCACGAAGGTGAGCATGGCCGACACGTGGCGCTACCGCCACGACGACCTGGGCCACCTGCGGCGTCTCCTCGAAAAAGCGGAGCGCGAACGTCCCGAAGCCGGCAAACTGATCGTCACCGACGGCGTCTTCTCGATGAGCGGCACCATCGCGCGGGTGCCGGAACTGACGGCGCTGGCCGAGGAATTCGGCGCGGCCCTCATGCTCGACGACGCGCACGCCGTCGGCGTGGTCGGACCCGGCGGGCACGGCAGCGCCTCCCACTACGGCCTCGAAAACGAGGTGCACCTGACCACCGGCACGTTCTCGAAGAGCTTCGCCTCTCTCGGCGGCTTCGTCGTCGGCGACCGCGAGGTGATCGACTACATCCGCCACAACAGTTCGGCCCACATCTTCAGCGCCTCGATGCCGCCGGCCAACGTGGCCACGGTGCTCAAATGTCTCGACATCCTCGAAGAAGAGACCTGGCGCGTCGAGCGGCTGTGGGAAATCTCGGACTACATGCGCGAGGGCTTCCGGAGCCTGGGCTTCAACGTCTGGACGAGCCAGACGCCGATCATCCCCGTCGTGGTGGGCGACCTCAAGACGTGCTTCCGCTTCTGGAAAGACCTCCTCGAAGAGGGCGTCTTCGTCAACGCCGTGGTGCCGCCGGCCGTGCCGCAGGGGCAGTCGCTCATGCGCACCTCGTACATGGCCACCCACACCGACGAAGAACTCGACTTCATCCTTTCCGCCTTCGAGCGGGTGGGACGCAAGCACGGCGTGATCTCGAAAAACGGCGCCCCCTGACCGCTCCGACACGTCTTCCGCACACGCGCTTGGCCGGACCCCGTCCCCCTCCGGCCAAGCGCGTGTGCATTTGCGCTTCTCCCCCCGCCTTCGCATCTTCCCGGCGTTCCTCCACCTTCTCTGCCACACCGCCCTCATGGCCAAAGATTTTTCCGTCCGCCCCGTCCGTTCGAGAAGGGACCGCAAGCGCTTCATCGACTTCCCGTATCGCCTCTATCGCGAAAACCGATACTGGGTCCCCCCGCTGCGCATGGACGTGACGAAGACGCTTCACCCGAAGAAAAATCCGTTTTTCGAACACGGAAAGATGCAGCTTTTCCTCGCCGAAGACGCGAGCGGACGGGTGGTGGGGCGCATCGCCGCCATCGTCAACGGGATGCATCTGAAGAAGTATGACGACGGCAACGGCTTCTTCGGCTTCTTCGAGGTCGAGCAGCGGTACGAAGTGGCCGAGGCGCTCCTCGATGCGGCTTCCACCTGGCTCCGCGAACAGGGCATGACGGGCGTGCGCGGGCCGGCCAACCCCTCGCTCAACGACACCGCCGGCCTCCTCGTCCACGGCTTCGACCGCCGGCCTTCCATCCTGATGCCGTACAATCCGCCGTATTACGTGGACTATCTCACCCGATACGGCTTCTCCCGCGCGATGACGATGTGGGCCTATTATGCCCATGAAAAGTTCGTCCGGACGGAAAAGCTGCGACGCGGCGTGGCGCTCGTGCGCCGGCGCAATCCCACCGTCACGCTCCGCACGCTCGACATGAGCCGCTTCGATGAAGAGGCCCGCATCATCCTCGACATCTACAACGAGGCCTGGTCCGAAAACTGGGGCCACGTGCCGATGACCGAGCACGAGTTCGACCACCTCGCCAGGGACCTCAAGCAAAT
>JALSSK010000334.1 GCA_026984335.1 Rhodothermales bacterium | reverse complement strand
GTCTACATCCTCGAAGACGACGGAACGCCCATCGCGTTCGTGGTCTCGCTGCCGAACCTGAACGAGGCGCTGCTCAACCTGCCCGACGGGCGGCTCTTCCCGACCGGCCTGCTCAAACTGCTCGCCTACGACAAGCTCCACGCCTTCCGCGAGATCCGGATGCCGCTCATGGGCGTGCGCAAGAAGTACCACGGACGCGGCCTCGACGCGATCCTGATTCTGGAGACCATCGACCGGGGACTGGAGATGTATTATCAGGCCTGCGAGATGAGCTGGGTCCTCGACGCGAACAAGGTGCTCATCAACGCGCTCGAATCCCTCGGCGGCGTCGTCGACAAAGAGTACGCGATGCTCGAAAAGACCCTGTGAGCGGCGCACGCCGTTCGGATCACCCATACACCCATACACCTCATGCCCATCCGCTTCGTCTATTTCGACCTCGACGACACGCTCCTCGACCATCGGCGGGCCGAGCGGATGGCCCTGGCGGACCTGTACGAAGCGCACCGCGCCCACTTCGGCGAGCACGACCTCGAGGTCCTCCGGACGACGTACCACGCGCACAACGTGGTGGTGTGGCGGCGCTATGCGGCGGGCGCGCTCACGAAGGCCGAGGCGAAGCACCTCCGCTTTGCCCGCACCCTCGACGCGCTCGGCCTCACTACGCTCGACCCGGACGCCCTGAGCGACGAATACCTCGCCTGCTATGCGCGGCACTGGGCGTTCATCGACGGGGCGCAGGCGGCCTTCCACGCCGTCGCCGACCGCCTGCCCGTCGGCATCCTCACCAACGGCTTCGTAGAGGTTCAGCGCGCCAAGCTCGAGCGCTTCCCCGACCTCCGCGACCGCGCTCAGGCCGTCGTCATCAGCGAGGAAGTGGGGCATCTGAAGCCGCACCCGAAGCTCTTCGCCCACGCCGCCGCCGCGGCCGGCGCGCCGCCCGAAGCCCTCCTCTACGTCGGCGACTCGTACCCCTCCGACGTCGAAGGCGCGCGCGGGGCGGGCTGGGACGTCGCCTGGTACACCGCCGACGGCAGCCGCGACGCCGCCGTCTTCCGCTTCCACGACTGGAACGACCTCCTGGCGCGCCTCGGGTGAGCGTCCGGGAACCGTCGCCGACCTCCGTCGCCGACCTCCGGCGCCGGATTCACAGGCCGACTCTGTTCCGCAGATGCACTCCGTAAGGACCGGCGCTCCCTTACTCGCGCTCGAACACGACGATTTCTCCCTTCGACAGACAGTAGATCCGGTCGCCGTGAACCTGCGCATCGATGCTCCTGACCGGAAGGCGAAACGTACTCAGGTAAGCGCCGCTGGAGGCATCATATCGATCCAGAACGGAATAACGCTCCTCCAGAGTGCTTTTCTTGAAGTAGACAAGCTCGTAGAGCACCCCCGCGTCGACGTTGACCATACCGAACACCACGTCGCTCTCGGGCGCTCGAAAAGCTATCCCGGAATCGGTCTGCCGGGACGTCGTCCCCGGGAATGGGATGCGGTCTATAGTCTGCACGACTTTCTCGATCTCACCGGCGCGATCAAACAGGTAGAGATAACCCGCGTATTCGGGAACGTAAACGAAACCGCCGTCTTCCAGCGACCCGAGCGTCCCCTGGAGGGCCAGAAAGTTGACCCGTTGATCCGTGACGATGTCTCCAAAGGACTTCAACACGCGACCGGTCGTATCCACTTCCTGAAACAACTCGGGACTGCCCATCATCATCATCACGAGATGCTCGGCAAGCCCCGCGACCCGGAGCGCGCCCGGCGAGGTGAGGAAACGCGACCGATACGTTCCGTCAACGTTGAACCGCGAGACGTTCCGCGAGCGCAAGCTCACGATCCAGATATCCTCGCCCCTTACGTAAAAATCCGTAATGTTGCCGAACTCTCCCGGTCCTTCTCCAACCCCGTTGCCAATGGCATTCAGAAACTCCCCGTCGAGGCTGAACCGCTTGACTTTCATGTCACCGTGATCGGCGACGTAGACGTGCTCCCCGTAAATCTTCACGATCAAAGGATTCAGAAGCGAATCCCGAAACGCCTTGCCTGCTTCCACCGGCCGATAGTTCCATTCGGACCAGACCCGTTCCCGGTGCGTTTGCGCGAGCACAGCATGCTTGATTGCCGGGTCCTTGTGACTGATTAATGCGTCTTCCTTGCTCAGAAACACGACCACCCCCGTAACGACCAGCAGAATTGCAATCACGGTTACAACAATATTCATAATTCTATTCGACATGACATCTCAAAATGTTCGACAACGTTCAGTACATTCCGCCATGCGACCTCTTCAACGATCAGCACACAAATATACAAAACTTAGACGTGCCGGTTTGTGCGCTGTGGTCTTATCCGCGATGCTATTGACTATTGCTATCTTGCGTCTCCGAAGAACGAATCTCTAAGCGGAATCGCCCCAGGACCGGCTCCGAGCCTGCGAGTTCTGCATAAATGTTTCCCTGCCGGTCCGAAGCCAGAAGACGGACGATGCCATAACGCTCCGCATCCAGCGAATAAAGGAGCGCAGACGAAGCGGCATCGAAAACATCCAGCTCGTTCGCCATTTTCAGGTCAGGGACATCTCCCGTCAAACGGCGGAAAGCCTCGGGGTTCTCAAGATTCACCGGCCACGTACCGCCGCCTACGACATAATTTTCGTTAATTTCCACCAAGGGGTACATTCGGCTGAACTCCCGAATGCTGACCCCCAAACCGGAGCTCCATATCAGAGGCGGCGGCAGTTCCACATCATCATGGGTGATGCGCCGGAGCAGGTCCCCCGACCGAGTGTACCAGGTATACCGGTACGCCGCAACACCGCCTACGACGATGGCGTCACCCATCGTGGTAATCACTGGAGCGGACCCAATGGCTTGAGGTACCTCGTGGTTTCCCGTCTGGACAACGGAAAAAGTATCTGTGACCGCCCAGTCTCCGCCAGGATCGATGACGCTAATTTTTGCCCCGAACTCACCGAAAAGCGTCTTCCAGACGACCAGCGCACCGGATGCCAAAAACCCGGCGATAAAGAACCGCTCATGGCCGAGATCCGCTGTCTTTTTTGAATCCATGTACACGCCATCGAGTGTAAACCGGTCGATGCGCGTCCCGAATTGATTGGCCAAATACAACGTGCTGTCGCCGTCCCACGCGAAACCCAACACCTGCCGAAGGTCCCCCGGTCCTCCCCCCTCTTGGTCCAAAACCCACCTCAGCCTACCATCCGGCGAGAAGCTCACCAGTTGACTGGTGCTTCTCGGATCCGCATCCAGCACATAGACGCGCCCGTCCGCATCTACCTGCACGGCACTGATATGCGCCAGAATGCTTTCTTCCTCGTCGTTGCGTGCTTCAAAGGTTTGATCCAGTTCGAGCCGGATGGAGCCCGACGGGGTCGACACTTGCCCGCCATACGTTACCGAGTGCTCGCATCCCGTAAGAGCAACCAGAGCGGCTACCATACCAAGCAGCGTCAACAAACGATGTTGCCTCACACGAGCATCGTTGGGTGGTCGAATCATGTCTCCGGCTTATCTCCGCGGTATGAACGTGAACGGGCGCCACACTTCCACGGCCCGATGCGGGCGCTGCCTACCCTAAAAAACGTCAACCCACCGGGCCGGCGCCTGGCGATGGCGAGCATTCCGACGTTAAGGCGGCAAAAACAAGGCCGATTACTCAGGTCCGCAATTACACAAGCTTGGAGTTACGCACGTAATGACCGTACCACCGCCATCACAGGTCGTGTAGTAGGCGCAACCCAGGGTGCAGTGAATGAAATCACAGACCTCCACCGTCGTACACGTCTCTCCAGCGGCAGCCGGCGGCACAAAGCCAATGGCGAGCAGAAACAGACCTGTTAAGAAAAGCGAAATGAGATTTCGAAATTCCTGCATATTGCCCTCGCGTCATTTAGTTAGTGTTTGCGTGCAATGCAGATTGCACGAGAGACCACCGCTATATTCAGCATATTAACCCTAATAACCTAATAAGGACATCTCCCCATACGACATACGCCGAAAAATGCAATTTATCATGCGCCTATGATTTACGATTAAACACCTCACTACAATTGCATGAAGTTTAGAGTGTGATTATGCCATTTGCTTAGCCAACAATACCCCCCTCGATATATTTCAAGGCATTTCATCATCTTAACACTATCCTAACAAACCAATCCCGCAGCCGGACCCGACTGCGCTACGCGAGCGACGGCATGAGGAACCCGGCCCCCGGCTCTACGGAAAGCTCGCCTCCACACCGCCGCTGCCGGCAGACGCAACGACCGGGTTGCCGGCAGCCGTGACGCCGCCGTCTTCCGCTTCCACGACCGGAACGACCTCCCGGCGCGCCTCGGGTGAGCGTCCGGGGCCGCCGCCGACCTCCGGCGCCGGCGTGAGCTTCGTTTCCGCCCCCCGCCTGCGTGCGGGCAGGCTGTGCGGAAATGATCCGGCATGCCACAAAAGGAACGTCTTTCCGTTTCAGGACTTGACGGATCCCC
>JALSSK010000333.1 GCA_026984335.1 Rhodothermales bacterium | reverse complement strand
GCCGGTCTTTTTGAAGACACCGTGCCGGGCTCCGATCCGGCAGTCGATCGCAAGACCTGGGGCTCTGTGTTCTTCGATCTCGACCTCGACGGCTACCAGGATCTCGCCGTGGCCGCCGGCGTCATCAGCGACCTCAGCTCCGTCGAGCCGCAGCCGAACATGCTGTATCGGAACAACGGCAACGGCACGTTTACGAACATTTCTGACGGCAGCGGCTTCGAGAACCCCCGTCGCACGCGCACCGTCGTGATGGGAGATTATAACGCCGACGGCGCGCCGGACCTGTTCATGGTCAACTTCGGCGAGGCGGTTTCCCTCGTCAGGAACGAGTACGGCGGGCGCACGAGCAACCACTGGCTGATCATCGACGTCGAAGGCGCCGGCCCGCTTGCCGGCGGCTCGAACAAGGACGGCGTGGGGGCGAAGGTGAAAGTGACCACGCCCGACGGCGTCGTGCAGCATTTCGAGGTTCGCAGCGGCTCCAGCCTCGGCGGCGGCGACGACGTGGCCGCGTACTTCGGTCTCGGTCTGAACACGACCGCCGACGTCGAGGTCGCCTGGCCCTCGGGCGTCGTGCAAACGCTCACGGGGGTGTCCGCCGACCAGCGCCTGAACGTCGTGGAAGACGTGCCCGATCTCGTGGTGCGCGCCACCCCGCTCAACCCGCCCATCGTGATTGACGCCGCCGGCGGCAGCTTCGATTACGACCTCTTCGTGGCCAACAATGCGGCGGCCTCGCAATCGCCCCAGGTGTGGATCGTGATCAGTGGGCCGGGAGTGTCGATCACGCGCGGCCCCGTCGTGGTGACGGTCGGCTCGGGCAGTTTTCTGTTGAAGACGCTCACCCAGGACGTGCCGGCAGGCACGCCGGCAGGCACATATACCGTGACCGGGTCGGTGGGCTCTTTCCCGATCGCAGAGGCTTCCGACAGCTTCACCTTCGAGAAGTCGGCGGCCAAGGCAAGCGCGCCTCCGGTGGTGGAAGACTGGCGCTCGACGCTCGATGAGATCGCCGACGGCCACGCGGAGGCGGCGCTGGAGACGACGCCGGAACGCTTCGAACTCGGTGCGAATTATCCCAATCCGTTCAATCCGACGACGATGATCACGTATGCGCTTCCGGAGGCGCGCTCGGTGACGTTGCGGGTGTATAACATGCTCGGGCAGGAGGTCGCGCGCATCCATGAAGGCGTTCGGGAAGCCGGACGACATCAGGTTCGCTTCGATGCCTCACGGCTGAGCGCCGGCGTATACGTCTATACGCTCGAAGCCGGCGACTTCAAGGCGATGCGCCGGATGGTGTTGTTCAAATAAGCGATCCCGTCAAACGGTTCGATGGGCGCTCCCCGACGGTCCCTCCCTCGCACCGGGAGGGACCGTTTTGTATATGAGCCGCGCCGTGCGTTCGAGGCGGAGGTCATTTGAGCAGGGTGACGGGGCGGGTGGCGGAGAAGCGTTCGCCGGAGGCGTGGATGAGATACAGCCCCCCCGGAAGGCCCGCAGCGTCGAAGCGGAGCGGCTGCGGCGCGCCGGGGACGAGCATGCCGTCGAACAGCATGGCGACGCGGCGGCCCAGCACGTCGTACACGGCCACGCGCACACGCTGGGAACGGCGCACGGCGAGCGTGAAACGGGTCTGCGGGTTGAAGGGGTTCGGATACGGCGTCGAGAGGCGATACGCGCCCGGCGCCTCCACGGCCGCGCGCACCGTCGGCCCATAGGCGAAAGCGCCGTCGAAGTCGACCTGACGGAGGCGGAAGAGGTGGACGCCGGGGGCGAGGCTTCCGGCGGAATAGGCATACGAACCGGGCGTGGTCGTGGAGCCCCGTCCCTCGACGAAGGCCAGCCGCTCCCACGTCGTCTCCGCATGCTCCGCACGGTGTTCCACGAAGAAGCCGGCGTTGTTCGTCTCCGAGGCCGTCGTCCAGCGCAGGCGCACGACCGGGCCGTCGGCGAGGGCCTCGAACGACGTCAGCTCGACGGGCAGCGGCGTGGCGAAGAAGGCCCGCTCCACCAGCGTCGGGTCAAGGACGTACGGGTTCTCCTTGCCGTCCTGATACGCGGCGATGGCCTGCGAACGCGCCTGCTCGGCGGCGTCGGGCGGGTCGGCCTGGTGCCAGGCGAGCAGGGTGTTTTTCTGCATCTCGAAGAAATCCGCGCCGCTGAGCCCCGTGTTCGTAGCGACGGCGGCGTCCGCTTCGGCCCGGTACATCGTGTAGAAATAGAACATCGCCCGGGCGATGTCGCCCTTGCGCGCGTCGCGCGGCTCGAAGACGGCGGCCTCGGCGTCG
>JALSSK010000332.1 GCA_026984335.1 Rhodothermales bacterium | reverse complement strand
GTCGCCCGCGCCGACCTTTCCTTCCTCGACCGTATCGGGATGAAGGAACACCTGTCGCCGACGCGCAAAAACGGCCTCGACGCGATGATCAAACAGATGAAGCGGTACGCCGTCGCGCTCAACGGGAACGGATGACGCCCCGACAGACCGGGCGGCGCCCTCAAGCATAGAGAACCATGACCGAGATACACGATCATTCACCGGACGAACTCGCTCCGCGGGTCGTCGAGGCGATCCGCCAGGTCTACGACCCCGAGATCCCGATCAACGTGTACGATCTGGGCCTGATCTACGAGGTGCACGTCTACCCGGACAACGGCGTCTTCGTGAAGATGACGCTGACGGCCCCGAACTGTCCGGCGGCGGGCACGCTTCCGTACGAGGTGGAATCCCGGATCAAGGCGATCCCCGAGGTTTCCGACGTTCGTCTGGAACTGACGTTCGACCCGCCCTTCACCCTGGAGATGATGTCGGACGAAGCCAAGCTCGAACTCGGCTTCCTCTGAGGCCGGTCCGGAGCGCCCCGTTCTCTCGGGAAAGCGTTTTGCTCCTTCCGGGGCCGTTTGTCCCGTTTCCTCGCCCCAATGCCGAGGTCTTTCTTTGCCGCACCTTCAAACCATAGCGATGGCCCGGGGCCTGCTTGCCGACGGACGGCCCGACGACGTGGCCCGCATGGTGGAGCCGCTTCTGGAGCCGTTGCCGGCGCGCGTAAGGCCCGGCGGCGAACACGCCGGCCAGCTCCTGCTGCGGTGCCTGCTGGCGCGCGTGCTGCTGCTAAGCCACGGCGACGCCCGCCGCGTGCTCGAGATGCTCGGCCCCTTCGAGCCGCTCGTGAACCGCCCGTCCTTCGACGCCAACGTCCGCGCCGAGGTGGCGCTCCGGCTCGGATGGGCGCATGCCTGGCAGGACGCGCACACCTACGACGACGCCCGCGCCCTCACCCTCCTCGACAAAGCCGAACGCCTCTTCCGCGAGACCCTCAACGCCGGCGGCCGGTGCTGGGCCCTCCTCGGGCAGGCCCAGGCCTATTTCACCATCGACGAATACCCGTTGATGCTTCAGGCGCTCGACGAGGCGACGGCGCTTCAGGAGACGCTTCAGGACGTCCAGGCGACGCTGTGGATCCATGACCTGAGCGTCACCGGCGCGCGCTTTCGGGGGCGATACGCGCAGGCGCAGGCGCACCTCGACGCCTTCTCGGCGACGGCGCAGAAGCACGACGACGCCATGGCCCGGGGCCGCGCCCTCGCCCATCAGGCCGCGCTCGACTTCGACCTCGGGCGCTCGCCGGCGCACATCATCGAGCAGGCGGAGGCCGCCGAAACGCTTCTCTCGAATGCCGTCGTGAAGGCGAGCTACCCGTTGTCGGAGGCCTACCGCACGCACATCCGGGTGTTGATCCGCTCGGGCGACCTCGCCGAAGCCGACCGCCTCATCGACCGGGCGATGGATACGGCGGGCGACGTGCCGGGGACCGCCGAGCAGCTCCTCAAACAGCGCGCGCGTCTGATGATGATGCGCGGAGAGGACGACGCCGCCCGGGATCTCCTCGACCGCATTCTCGCGCGCATGCGCCGGCTTCAGCGCCGGCTGCCGGCCTCCACGGTGGCGCTCCTCCGCAGCCGCCTGCTCGAACGCCAGGGACAGCCGGAGCGCGCCCTCGAATGGGCCGACCGCGCCCTTCGAGAGGCGCGCGAGACCGGCCACGGCGGGCGGCAACTGGAGGCGCTGCTCCACCGCGCCCGCCTGTGCGCCGGGCAGGGCCGCCTCGAGGAGGCCCGCGAAGACCTCCGAAGGAGCGAGCGGCTGGGCGCGTATTTCAGCGTGTTGCCTTTCGCCGCGATGCGTTTCGCCACGCTCGGCCGGCTCGCGCAGGCCGAAGGCGACCCCGAGAGCGCCCGCGCCCATTTCGCGCAGGCGCTCTCGGCCTATTCGCTCATCGGCGCGGCCTACCGCACGGCGGAGATGCAGCTGGCGCTGGCGCGGCTGGGTCGCGGCGAAGCGCCTGCCCAGACGCGTCCGCTGCTCGAGGCCGCCCTCCGCACCTTCACGCGGCTCCGGGCCCGTCCCGAGCTCGAGGCCGCCCGGGCGCTCGGCGACACCCGGCCGCCGGAGGGCGCGGGCATGCCGGAGACGCTCGAAGCCTCCATCGGCGCTTCGCTGGCGCGCGCGTCGCTCTCCGTCGCGCTCGTCGCCGAGGCATGGCTGCAGGCGGCCGAGCGCCTCCTGCCGGGCCGCTGGCTGTGCATCTACCGCCATCGCGAGGGGCGCGTGTGGGAACGCGTTCACGAGCACGGT
>JALSSK010000331.1 GCA_026984335.1 Rhodothermales bacterium | reverse complement strand
TGGCGGCCGTGAGCGTGGTCTTGCCGTGGTCCACGTGACCGATCGTGCCCACGTTGACGTGCGGCTTCGTACGAACAAATTGTTCCTTTGCCATGGCTTGCTAACGTGATAGTCTATGGATGAGAGTAAGCAGGCTCACACGGCGGGTAAACGAGACGCCCCCGTGCAACAAAAAGCGTATCCCAACATCGCAGGGACACGCCGAACGCGTGAGCCGCCTATCGGATTTGAACCGATGACCCCTTCCTTACCATGGAAGTGCTCTACCACTGAGCTAAGGCGGCGTATTCTGTCCCTATCGGGCGCCGGCGCGGAGCCGACGTCGGAGATCGAACCGGAACCCTCGAACAGAACGTGGAGCGGGAGACGGGATTCGAACCCGCGACCCTCAGCTTGGAAGGCTGATGCTCTACCAACTGAGCTACTCCCGCAATCGATCTCGGACTCCGAATCCCGGATCGGGGACGGCGTCTCAGAGCCTCCGGAACCCGGAATCAACGTCGAAACCCTGAAACCGATATGGTGGACAGGGGAGGATTCGAACCTCCGAAGGCGAATGCCACTGGATTTACAGTCCAGCCCGGTTGGCCACTTCGGTACCTGTCCGTCTTTGCCAGGACGCCCGCGACAACGCCGCGCACGTCAAGCCTTGCCTTTAAAGACCCAACCCGTACGTAGTGCCCCCGGAAAGCAAGAATTTAATGTAAAGAGCCGGCGAAGGGACTCGAACCCCCAACCTGCTCATTACAAGTGAGCTGCTCTACCGGTTGAGCTACGCCGGCTTATATCGGGTCGAAAGCCAAGACTGCTAAGTTACAAATACCCTTTACGGGTGTCAACTACACCCCGTAAAGGATCCATGAAGGCGACCGCCGGCCCCGCGACCGCTCCGTTCAACCCGCCGCCTCGCGCCGGCGCTTGCGTCGGCGGTAGGCGAGACAAAGCTGCACGGCGACGAAGAGCACGAGGAGGGCGCCGATCACCCAGCCGTACACCCGCAGGTACTCCCGCACGACCTCCCAGTTCTCCCCCACCTGATAACCGAGAAACGCGATGAGCGTGGTCCATACGGCGGCGCTCAAGGTGGCGTATGCGGCGGTCTTCCACGGGTTCATGTGCGACATTCCCACCGCCAGCGAGATCACGGAGCGCAGACCGCTGAGGAAACGATTGGCCGCCACCACGCCGTAGCCCCATCGACGCACCCACACCCGCGCCTTCTCGATGCGGTCCTTCGGCAGCCACCGGAACCGTTCGGGATCGAGAACGGCCTCCCCGATGCGATACCCGATGGCGTACATCGTCATGAAGCCGAGCGCGCCGCCGAGCGTGGAGAGGAACACGACCATCGCGAAGTTGAGCTTCCCCAGCCCGACCAGATACCCGCCGAAGACCACCACCATGTCTCCGGGGATCGGCGGCGCCACGTTCTCGCCGTAGGCGATGATCAGGATCGCCATGTACGCCCACATCGGAGAGAGCGCGGCCATCCATTCGAAGACCTGGGTGAAGAAGTCGCCCATCGTGGCTTGGGATACGGTCGAAAAAACGCCCGGCGCGCTCAGTCGTCGGCTTCGATCAGACAGACCGCGTACGCCGCCGCCCCCGCTTCGGCGCCCACGAACCCGAGGCGCTCCGTGGTGGTCGCCTTGACGGAGACCTGCTCGCGATCGAGTCCGAGCGCCGTGGCGATGTTCGCCCGCATGGCGTCGACGTGCGGGCGCAGCCTGGGACGCTCCAACGCCACGGTGGCGTCGATGTTCGAGATGCGATAGCCCGCCCCGGCGACGAGGCGGCCGACGGCTTCGAGGAGCTTCCGGCTGTCGGCGCCGCGCCAGCGTTCGTCGGTGTCGGGGAAGTGCAGGCCGATGTCGCCGAGGGCCGCCGCCCCGAGCAACGCGTCGGCGACGGCGTGGAGGAGCACGTCGGCGTCCGAATGCCCCGCCAGCCCGCGCTCGTGCGCAATCTCGACGCCTCCGAGGATGAGCGGACGCCCTTCGGTGAGGCGGTGCACGTCGTATCCGATGCCGATGCGCATATTGGATGCAGCGAAGGTTTGGGGGAAAGCGCGACGGCCTCAGACCCGGCCGCAGTTGGCGGCCTCCCAGTGGGGCCAGAAGCTCTGCGCCCACGTCCAGTCGCGCGCGGTGGTGATCTTCAGGTTTTGCTCACTGCCGGAGACGATGGCGACGGGATGGCCGAGGCGTTGCACGAGATCCACGTCGTCGGTGGCCCGGATGCGACGGCGACGGGCGAAGGTGTGCGCCGCTTCGAACCAGTCGCGACGGAAGCCCTGCGGCGTCTGCATCCGATAGAGCCCC
>JALSSK010000330.1 GCA_026984335.1 Rhodothermales bacterium | reverse complement strand
TCCGGGAGGGTATGCCTCTGAAGGCGCGCCCGCCATCGAACGGGCGGGCCGATCACGAAGCGACGAGGCACCCGTGAGAGCACGCATGCAACGATGGAGAGCGGCCCGGCGCGCGCGGCGCGTCACGAGGGCGTGGGCGCGCAAACGCGCGGCCCGGGGCGCGGCGTACCTCGACGACGTCGATCCCGACTGGAGCCGGCGCATCGACCCGGAGACGCTGACGCTCGCTGACGGCGCATGCTGCGTGCTCGGGCAACTCCACGGGGAGTTCCGAAGGGGCATGTCGCGCACAGGGCTGTTCAACATGAGCAGCGCCCCCCGCGCCAACCTCTCGCCCGTCGATTACGGCTTCCACGCCGTCCTCTTCGGCGACGAAGCCCTTCAGGCTCGCGACTATGCCTTCCTCGACGAGGCGTGGCGAGAAGAGATTCGTAGGAGACGAGCCGCCGATGGGCCTCTCCGGGCGGTCTCGGCAGAGAAGCAAGACCCGAACGCCGAAGCCGCCGTCGGGACGGAGGCGATGGGAGCGCCGACGGCCTGGCCGTAGCTCAGGGGATGGCTTGCTCCAGGGCGCTTCGCATGCGGGCGAAGAGCGCTTCGAGGCGGGCGGCCATCTCGCGCGCGCCTTCGGACGCGCCGGACTCGCCGAGCGCTTCGAGCGCGGCGCAGACCTTCGAGTATTCGAGCGCTCCGAACATCGCGCTGCTCGATTTCATCGTATGCGCCGTGTGCTGAAGCGCCTTCCCGTCGTTCGCGTCGATCGCGTCGTGAAGGGAGGACAGGTGCCGTCGGGTATCGGTGAGGAACTCGGCGATGAGATTCTTGAGGAACGGGTTGTCGTCTTCGCCGAGCATCCGGCAGAGATCCGCAAAGACCTCCGGGTCGATCGCCGGATCTTCGGGGGAGCGGTTCGCGGGCTCGGGCGTATCGGCTCCGGGCTCGGGTGGGTCGGGCGGGGGGGCGGTCCGGGCGCACTGACGGAGCGCGTCGGAGAGCGTGTCGAGCCGGAAAGGCTTGGTGAGGTAGTCGTCCATGCCCGCGTCGAGGCAAAACCGGCGGTCGCTCTGGAGGGCGTTGGCCGTCAGCGCGATGATGCGCGGGCAGCGGTCCGGGGCAAAGTGCTTGCGGATGTGCCGTGTGGCCTCTACGCCGTCCATCTCAGGCATCTGCACGTCCATCAGCACCACGTCGAAGTGGGCGCGTTCGAGCGCTTCGATGGCCTCTCGGCCGTTTTTCGCGAGGGTGATCTCGTAGCCGAGACGCTTGAGCATCCGACGGGCGACGATCTGGTTGGTCGGGTTGTCTTCGGCGACGAGGATGCGGAGGTTCGGGTCCAGGTCCGCCCGCTCGCGAGCGATCGCGTGCTTCGAGGCGCTCGCGCCGGTGGGGGAGCGCCAGGCTTGCTCGAGGGCTTCGAAGAGCTTGGCCCGGCGGGCGGGTTTAAGGATCTGCAGGAGGGGGGGCGGTGAGGCGGGCGGGATCGGCCGGCCGATCAGGTGAAGGAAGGCGAAGGACATTTCTCCGGAAGCCTGTTCGGAGAGGATCCGGGTGAGGGTGGGGCCGGGCATGTCCGGGAGGCCGGCGTCGATGAAGGCGAAGTCGAGCTTCGTGTCTCGGGTCTTTCGAATGGCTTCCGCGCCGGAGGAGGCTTCCACGAGGCGCAGCCCGCAGCCTGCAAGCTGTTCGCGGAGCATCCGCCGCGTCGGCGCATGGGCATCGACGATGAGCACCGTTCGACCGTCGAAGCGGGGACGGGGCGGCGCCTCGTGCGTGGTGACGGGCTGAAGAGCGACCGTGACGTGGAACGTCGAGCCGAGGCCCGGCTCGCTTTCGGCCCAGAGTGCGCCGTTCATCATCTCGCTCAGCCGTTTCGAGATCGCCAGGCCGAGCCCCGTGCCGCCGTACTTGCGCGTGGTGGAGGTGTCCGCCTGGGTGAAAGCGTCGAAGATGTGTTCGAGCCGCTCGGGCTCGATGCCGATGCCGGTGTCGCGTACGGAGAAGTGGAGGCGGGGCGTCTCCGGGTCGGTCGCGAGGACGCCGACGGAAAGGGTCACCTCGCCCGCATCGGTGAACTTGACCGCATTGCCGAGGAGGTTGATCAGGATCTGGCGAAGCCGCGCACGGTCTCCGAGGATGGCGGCGGGCGCGTCCGGAGCGAGATGATAGGCCAGCGCCAAATCCTTCTTTGCAGCGCGGACGGCCACCACGTCGAGCGCTTCTTCGACGAGCATGCGCACCTGCATGGGGGCCGTCTCAAGCTCGATCCGCTCGGCTTCGATCTTGGAGAGGTCGAGAATATCGTTGATCAGCGTGAGGAGCGTCTCGCCGCTGGCATGAATGGTTTCGATAAACTGTTCCTGTTCGACCGTCAGGTTGGTCTCCCGCAAAAGCTCGATCATCCCGATCACGCCGTTCATGGGCGTGCGTATCTCGTGGCTCATGTTTGCGAGGAAGACGCTCTTGGCGCGGGTGGCTTTCTCCGCTTCCACCCTGGCCTCTTCGAGTGCGCGGACCGTTTCGGCCAGGTCGGCCGCCTGATCCTCCAGCGTCTGTTTGGCGAGTTCGAGGTCCTCGGCGTATCGCTGCAGTTCTTCCTCGGCCTGCAAGCGCTCCTGTTCCTTGCGATAGAGCGCGATGTACCGGGAGAGACTCTCCGCCATCAGTTCCAGGATCTCAAAGTCGTGTGAGGCAAAGGGCCTTTCGCGCCCGTTCCGTCCGGCGAAGCACAGGGAGCCGTAGATCTCGCCGTCGATCCAGAGGGGAGCGCTCAGGAAGCAGGCCGGATCCGACGCCGCATCGGGCCGCGCGCTCGGCGAGGCGCCTGCGCCGCGATTCAGCCGGGCCACGGCGCCCCGCTCCTCGACCACATGGCGGCAAATGGTGTCCTTGAGAGAGAGGACACGGTGCGCCGAAAACTCCGGATCATCCGGGGGATGGACGGCCAGCAGCGTACATCTCTCTCCCTCGATTCGGCTGACGACGCCGAGATCCATGTTAAAGATTCGGCTTCCCGCGACCAGATACGCCTGGAGAAGCGATTCGTGATCCGGATAGGCACTGGTGTTGAGGTGGTGCAGCTCTTTGAGCCGGTTGGAGAAGTCTGCAAACTCGCGGGCCTGCTGAACCTGTCTTTCGAACAGACGGGCATTCTCGAGGGTGATGGCGGCCTGGTTGGCAATGGCCATCATCAACGCCACGTCGAGCGCGGTGAAGCTTCTCCGGTCGAAGCCGTTTGTGGCCGTCAGGACGCCGAGCGGCTGGTCCTTGTAGTGGAGCGGCACGACGATCATGGACCCGCAATCCCGTTCGGCGCGGGTTTCCTCGTCGAGGGCGCCGGTGGGGTCGGGGGTTTCGCAGAGAAGACGGCCGGGCTGGAGCGTACGTAGCGCCTGCCCGGTCAGCCCCTGCATGAGGTCGTCGAACGTGAGGGCGTCGAGGGGGGGAGCGTCGGGCGCGCTCTCGGCAGCCTTGACGATGGCGCGCGCTTCGTGATCGATGGTGACGAGCCGGACGCGGTCTGCGGGGAGGGCATGCGCCAGACCGTTGACGATCGCCTGAAAGACTTCGGGGAGGTTCTTGAAATTGACGAGCGACCGGCTGATCTGGTAGAGACGGTCGGTCTTGTCGAGCGCGTGCTGGGTTTGTTCGAGCAGGCGGGTGTGCTCTTCTTCCCGGCGCTTGATCGCCGTGAGGTCGCGGAAGCCCGTCACGCGGGCCTTTTGCCCCTGAAACCGGACGTTTTTCCCGGTGACTTCAAGGGGGAAAAGAGCGCCGTCGCGCCGGCGGCCCACGTACTCGAGGTTCGTCTCGATGCCTGCGCGGATGTTTTCGAAGGCCTCTTCTACCGATTCCGGCGCGAGAAGGTCGGCAGCCGTAAGGCCGATCATGTCTTGCTCGGAATCGTAGCCGAACAGGTTGGCCAGCGCCCGGTTGGCTTCGACGATCCGCCCGTTCACGTTCACCGCAATGCCCTCGAAGGAGGCTTCGACGAGCGCCTGGAAACGAGCCTCACTCTCCCGGAGGTTGCTCAGAGCCTGTTCGTGCCGGGCGCGGAGACGGACGTCGTGAAGGGGCAAGGTGAGAAGGGCGGCGGTTTCCCGGAGGAGTTCGCGGGCGTCATCGGACCAGGCTTCCGGAGCGGGGGCATCGATGGTCAGGAAGCCGATCATGTCGCCTTCATGATGCACGGGAGCCGCGAGGAGCGCCCGTGCGTCACTGCCGGTGAGGTTTCGGGCAAGTCGGGTCAGGTCGGACGCGACGCTCGCGTCGGGGAGGATCAGCAGGCGGCCCGAGCGCAGCGTTTGGAGAGGGCCGGGGAAAAGGCTCAGGTCGAGGGGGCGGCCCGTCGCGGGAGGGGCCGGAGCGTCGCCGGCGGAGTGGAGGAGGCGCAGAGTCGCCGGGGGCGCAAGCGCGAAATAGGCGGTCCGGGATCCCGGGAAATACTCGCTGATGTGGTCGACCGCGAGCCGGATGATTGCGTCCTCTGAAGCGCCGGAGAAGACGGTCTCGGCGAGACGCTGCATGAAGCGCAGGCGCGCGCGCGGCAACGTCCGTGGGGAGCCGGACGTGTGCTCTACTGCATCCTCCCCGTTCCTGCTTGAAGCGCGGGGGATCGTCTGTTCTTTGGGCGCCTTTCTCGTCATCGAATACGCACTGCTTTCCGGACCCGCTCCGCACGTTCACAGAAGGGCTGAACCGGGACGGCCCCGCAAAGAGCAAGCAACAGGCCGAAAGCGCTGAAGATGGGCGAAAGACGAAAGAAAGCCGCGATCGCAGGGGAAAAGGAGTTCGTGGCGAGGGGAAGCGGCGCGCCACGGGGGCCCGGCCGGCATGGCGCATGGGCAGAAAATGCCTCATGCGGGGAAGATAACGCCGGAGGGCGCGGGCCGGTCGAGCGACGGGATGATCCGCTCAGAGCCGCCGGTTACGAGCGGCGGGCGCGGCTGTGGCGGAGGTCCCCGGCCCGCCGGTAAGCGGCCATTCCGAACCCGATGGTGAGCAGAATGATGCCGAACCAGACGAAGTTGATGAGCGGCTTCTCATAGGCCTGCACCACCAGCCAGTCTTCCGTCGGAGCGGTTGCGCCTTCGAGGCCGACGTCGATCTTTCCGGAGTTGACGTCCATGTTGGTGAAGGCCAGGGCGATGCCCCATTCCGGCGCTTCCGCCGGGACGAAGCGGACGCTTCCGTCCTCGTTCACCATATAGACGGGCGTGAGCGTCCGGGTCTCTCCGGTGGCGCGTTCGGTGAGGGTGAGCACCGCGCCCACGGCCACCGCCGTCTCCGGGGTCTTGTGCGTCTCTCCCGCGCCCAGGTCGAACGCGACGAAGCGGAGCACGTAGGCGCCGTCGTCGAGGAGGGTGGAGTCCCCCCGGGCCAGCGTGACGCTGTTGGGCGCGCTCTGCGTGTCGAACATGGCGCTCGGCGAGACGGCTACGAAGAGGTCCTTCATGAAGCCCAGGCGCACGTCCGGGTGCTGAATCCACTGTTTCCGGTTGCTCTGATAGGCCACGGGCTTCACCGTGAAGGAGCGGCCCTTCGGATCCCGCACGTCGAGGATGTAGGCGGGGTGGCCGTCCTCGCTGACGGTGTGCCCGGTGTAGGAGACCCGGTAGCCGTCGACGGCCACCGTCTGTCCACGGTCGATGACGAAGTTTTTCCGACCCTGCCCGCCCGGGTCGACGCCGAGGCCCTTGCTGAAGCCGCTGGAGGCCACCACGCCGAGCACCATCACGGCGAAGCCGACGTGGGTGAAGGCGCCGCCGGCCAGGCGCGGGTTCCCCCGGGCAATGCGCCAGAGCACGAAGCCGTTGCCGTAGAGCGAGAAGAAGGCTACGAAGACGAGCAGGAGCAACAGGAGCCCCGGTCCGTAGGCGGCCCAGGCGGTGCCGAGGCTGCCCCCGAGCCCCGCCTGCGTCATCGAAGAGGGGGCTGCCGCGCCGCCCGGCCGCGTCGTCTCCTCCACGAAAGGCGTGAACAGGAGCACCGCGACGGTGCTCACCACGGAGAGGATCATCGGCTTGAGCAGCACCCGGTTGACGTTCTCCACGCTCATCTTATTCCACCAGAAAAGCTGTCCGAGCCCGGCGAGAAACAGGAAAGCGATGCTCAGAGGCAGGGTCCACTTGTTGTAGAACGCCAGCGGCACACTCGAGGGGCTGTCCCGGAAGATGCGGCCGAGGATGGGGGCGCTCGTGCCGATGAGCACGACGGCGGCCACGGCGCAGATCAGCATGGCGCCGGAGAAGGTCATGAACTCACGCGAGAGCAGGTTCGGCTCCTGCTTCGGCGTGGGGAGCTCGCGGAACCGGTAGGCGAAGAGCCCGAACCCGACCGCCGCCAGCGTCACGATCCACAGAAGCAACTGGTTGTACAGGCCGAGATCCACGAACGAGTGCACGGAAATGTCGCCGAGGATGCCGCTTCGCGTCAGAAAGGTCGAGTAGATGACGAGCAGATAGGCAAGGATGGTCAGGAAGAGCGCAGCCTTCTGGCTCGATCCGCTTCTCTTCTGTATAATCATGGTGTGGAGGCCCGCCACCCCCACGAGCCAGGGCACGAGCGAGGAATTCTCGACGGGATCCCAGGCCCAGTATCCGCCGAACGAGAGCGTCACGTACGCCCAGTATCCGCCCATCGCGATGCCGACCCCGAGGAGCATGAGCGCGACGAGCGTCCACGGCAGCGCAGGGCGCACCCATTCCGTGTATTTCTTTTTCCACAGCGCCGTCACGGCGAAGGCGAACGGAACCATCATGGCCGCGAAGCCGGAGAAAAGCGTCGGCGGATGGATCACCATCCAGTAGTTTTGCAAAAGATCGTTTAGCCCCTGTCCATCCTTCGGGATGAGCCCCGCCTGGAGCATGGGCGCGTCGGGAAACTTTTCGGCGAGGGTGATGAAGGGAGAGGCTCCGACGGTGAACGAGCCGACCTTCAACCCGACGATCATGGTGATGAGGAAGACCTGGGAGAACGCCACAACGGTCATGGTGGGCGCTTCGTATTCCCGCGCCCACAGGATGAGCGCCGTGCCGGCGACGCCGTTGAGGATGATCCAGAGGAGGAAGGAGCCTTCCTGACCCGCCCACGTGGCCGAGATCAGATATTGCAGCGGAAGCGCCAGCGAGGTGTTCTCGTAGACGTAGGCATACTGGAACTGATGGGTCACCGACAGCCACATCAGGAGGCCGAAGGCGAAGAGGGAGGAAGCGAGCATGACGCCCCATGCGGCGCGCCCGATGCGTTTCCAGTCGGAAGAGGCGTCTTCGAGTCGCGTTGCCTGCAAAAAAGCGAAGCCCGCCAGCCCGCAGGCTACAAAGGACGTCAAAATAAGCAGTTGACCGATCGTACCGAGCATAAGATTGAGGGGGTGACTCTGCGGTGGATACGGATGCCAACCGGGATTACATTCCGGGCAGGAAGAGGTTTGAAGCAAGAGCCGATCCAGAGTTCCGGGTTTCGGGAGACGCACCCGGAGGGGCCAGGGTATTCACCGGATCTTGGAAGGAGGCGGGGACCCACGTTCCGGTTGTTGCGGGGGGAGTGCGCGGGGACGCCTGATGCGACCCCGGCGAGCCCATTGACGCGATCGCAGGCGAGAAGGGCCGGCAACCGCCGACCGTCTTTTTGCGCTTTGCTCAGAACGAGCGGATCTTGACGTTGCGGAACCAGATGCGGCTCCCGTGATCCTGAAGGCCGATGTGTCCTTCGTGCGCTTGTCCATAGGCCGGGTGATCGGCGAACTTGCTCCGGGCTACGAGGGCCTCCCATTCGGGCGACCACAGTTCGTAGGCGACGGTGCGTTGCCCGTTGAGCCAGTGTTCGACGCGGCCGTCCCGGACGATGATGCGTCCTTCGTTCCACGCGCCGGCGGGCCGGTTCGCTCGCACGGACGAAGCGTGAAGGTCGTAGTTGTCGCCGGTGAGGTGCTTGCGCATGTCCATCGTTCCCCGGGCGAGGTAGGCCGAGTCGTCGAGGACCTGATATTCCGGCGCGACCTCCCACATCGCCATGCCGGGCTGTTCCCGGACGAGGTAGAAGACGCCGCTGTTGCCCCCGGGCGACACCTTGAAATCGAAGCGGAGTTCGAAGTTTTCGAACACGTCTTCCGTCACGAGGTTGGCGGGGGCGGTGGAGGTGTCGGAGGGAAGGGAAGCCAGCGTGCCCGCCTCGACGGTCCACCGGTCGGCGGGGAAGTCGGGGCGGTTATAGCCGCGCCAGCCGTTCGTGGTCGCGCCGTCGAAGAGGAGCCGCCAGCCCTCGGCGCGTTCCGCTTCCGTGAGCGTGTCGGGGGGCGCGGGGGCGTCGGGGCGCGCGCCGCAACCGGCAGTGAAGAGGGCGGCGAGCGCGAGCAACGACAGGCGAAGGGTCATGACGTGGACGGGCTATTTCGCATAAGAGACGGAGCGCACCTCTCGGATGACGGTCACCTTGATCTGTCCGGGATACTGCATCTCGTCCTGGATCTTCTTCGAGATGTCCATGGCCAACTGTTCGGCGTGCGCGTCCGAGACGAGGTCGTGGTTGACGAGCACGCGGATCTCGCGGCCCGCCTGAATGGCGAAGACGCGCTCGACGCCTTTGAAGGAGGCCGCCAGGGCTTCGAGCTTTTCGAGGCGTTTGATATAGGCTTCGAGCGCCTCGCGCCGGGCGCCGGGGCGTGCGCCGGAGATGGCGTCGGCGGCCTGCACCAGGGGCGCGATGAGCGACGTCATCTCGATCTCATCGTGGTGCGCACCGACGGCGTTGCACACGATCTCATGCTCCTTGTACTTCCGGCACAGCTCCATCCCGACGATGGCGTGCGGACTCTCGATCTCTTCCTCGACCACCTTTCCGATGTCGTGAAGGAGACCGGCGCGACGCGCCTGGGCGGCGTCGAGGTCGAGCTCGGCGGCCATGAGCGAGGCGATGCGCGCCGTCTCGATGGAGTGCGCGAGGAGGTTTTGCCCGTAGCTCGTCCGGTAGCGCATGCGCCCGATGAGCCGGATCAGTTCCGGATGGATGCCGTGCAGGTTCAGGTCGATGACCGTCCGCTCGCCCGTCTCGATCAGTTCCTCTTCCATCTCCGAGCGCGTCTTCTCGACGATCTCTTCGATGCGCGCCGGGTGGATGCGCCCGTCCTGGATGAGCCGCGTCAGCGCGATGCGGGCGATCTCTCGGCGGACCGGGTTGAAGCCCGAGAGGATGACGGCTTCCGGCGTGTCGTCGACGATGACCTCGATGCCGGTGGCGGCCTCGAAGGCGCGGATGTTGCGGCCTTCCCGCCCGATGATGCGCCCCTTCATCTCATCCGACTGAATGTTGACGACGGAGACGGTGTTCTCGATGGCGTGGCCGGCGGCGGTGCGCTGGATAGCCGTCAGGATGATCTTGCGCGCCTCCCGGTTGGCCCGGAGCCTGGCTTCGTCGCGGATCTCTTTGACGTGCGAGGCGGCTTCGAGCCGGGCCTCGTCGCGGACCTGCTCGATGAGCGCCTGGCGGGCCTCCGCCCGGCTCATTCCCGAAGTCTGTTCGAGCTTGCGAATCTGCTCGTCGCGCATCCGGGCCAGTTCCGCACGATCCCGTTCCAGCTCTTCTTCGAGGCGCTTGACCTTCTGTTCGCGCTGCACGACGTCCTCGAAGCGCCCTTGCGCCTCCTGCGAGATCGCCGTGGCTTTGCTGTGGATCAGGTCGGCTTTGAGGCGGATCTGCTCGGCTTCCTTGCGCAGGGCTTCGACCGTGTCGAGCGCCTTGTGGATCAGGTTTTCCCGCTCGTTGACCTTGTGAGCGCGGCGGTTGAGTTTCTCCTGCCTGTGTTCAAGTTTTTCTTTCGAGCGCCGCAGGACGCGCCTGGCTTCTGCCGTTTCCTCAGCCAGGAGCTCTTCCCGGCGGGCCAAATCGGCCTCGACTTTTTCAACACGCTCGAAGCGGAGTTTCTCGACTTCTTGTTCAGCGTCGGCCAGCAGACGCTCGGCCTTTTCTTTCGCCTGCGCAAGTTGGTTGAGGCCCAGCCGTTTGAGGAGGAATCTATCTAAAACAATTCCAATGGCGATGCCAAGCACGACCACAACGACGGCGCCGAAGACGACGGCGTATACGTCCATAGTCGTTTGGTCTCTAGGGGTAGCGACGGGCTCGGATGGCGGCGGCGAGCTTGCGCCGGCAGGATGCGGCAGGGGGCTCCCCTGCCGCCGAGCGCGTCGGGAACAGTACACAAATAAAAAACGCCCCGATAGGTTCCGGAACGGAGCCGGCGGCCTTACCGGGGCGATGCCTATAGGCGTTCGTACCAACCTGCAACGAAGGGATATGAAGAACCTCCTTCATATCACAGTGGGCGCCGCTCGGGTTCTTCGCTACTTCCGCGGTTTTCCCGGAGGAAAAACCCCGAAGGCTCGGGGATGCGGCCTGTTGTCCAAACCTGAAGGATGGCTCCCTAAGTAAAGCTGTTAGGTTCTTACTTATGCGTTCGCTGCGGGGTCGTACCTTGATGGAATATATAACCGATGGGGGGAGGTTAGTCAAGCGTTCGCAGGATTTTCTTTCTGCCCGAAAGGCTTCGAAGGCCCGGGTTGGGGGGGGCGGGAGCGGGAGATCACGGCGTCGCGAGCGCCGAGCCGAGGCGCCGTTCGAGCGCGACGATCTCATCCTCGGTGGCCCGGCGGAGCGCCTCGACCTCTTCCCGCGCGGCAAAAAGCTCCTCGGCCAGGGCGAGCGCCGTGATGAGCGCCGCCGTCGTCTCGGTCTGATCGGGGTGGGCCGTACGGAAGGCTTTGAGCTTACGGTCGACGTAGGCGGCGTAGGCGCGGGTGTGTTCCTCGTGTTCCGGCGCGACGCGCAAGGCGTACTCACGCTCCAGCAGGCGTATGCGGATCGACTTTTCCATGGTCCGTTCGGGAAAGGGATGCACAAAGGAGCGACCGGCCCGGGGGTCAGTGCT
>JALSSK010000329.1 GCA_026984335.1 Rhodothermales bacterium | reverse complement strand
CGCCTGCCGCCAAACCCCTTCGCGGCGAGCGGGCGTAGCCGCCGAGGGTGCGGGGTCGGGGGTCGCCCCGAGGATCTCCGCCGCGCGCGCGTACCGGCCCGCCGCCGCCCACCGAAGCGCCTCCATCACGCGGGCGGCGGGCGTGCGCTCGGCCCACGCCGAGAGCCGCTCGGCCTGACGCGCCGCCGAATCGGGCGCGACCAATATTCGCACAACCCCGGGATATTCGGCAAGGGATTTCCGGAGGACCAGCCCGGCGGCGGCTTCGTGGGCGTAGAGGGGCAGGGCGCGGTAGGCCGTCTCGTATCGCGCGCGCGCGGAGTCGGGCCGGGCCGTCATCGCATAGGCGTCGCCGAGGCGGAGGGCCAGGGCGGGCACGCGCCGTGCGGCGGCCATCGTGTCGAGGCGGGCGGTCACGGCCTCCGGCGCGTTTCGGGCGAGCATGACGACGGCCCACGCGTCGAGGGCGGGCAGGTAGTCCGGGCGGCGGGCGAGGGCGTCGTCGAGCTTCGCCAGGGCCCGCGTGGTGTCGCCGGCGGCGAGCGCCTTCACGCCTTCCCGGTACCGGCGGCGATAGACGGGCACGTAGTGCGGGCACCGCTTCTCGAAGAGCGACGGCACGGCAAAGCGGGCCTCGGCCAGCGGAGCCGCCGCGCGCGAGACCACCGGCAGCCGCATCAGATACGCCTGCCATTCCCCGGCCAGCGCCCGCGCCGTGCGGCCGTAGACCGCCTCGAAGCCGGCGCGCGCATAGACCCGCTCGAAGCGCTCCGCGCCATAGGCTTCGAGGAGGTATCCGACGAACGAGCCCATGGTGGTGTACGAGACGGCGCTCCGGCCCGTCCAGAAGCCGAGCGGCGTCAGGCGCGGGGCGAGGTCGTCGGCGAGCGCGAGCGCCGAGAGGTCGCCCCCCGTGCGGTGGAGCGCCGCCGAGAGCACCTGTTCGTGCGGCGTGGGCAGGCCGTCGGGCGGCTCCATCGCCACGGCGAAGCCCTCCACGAGCCCCACCGACAGCGACGCGCGGATCACCGGGAGGCCGAACGGACGGGAGAAGACGTGGGCCAGCTCGTGCGCGAAGACGGCGTCGTAGTCTTCGAGGAGGACGTGGGTCTGCGGGCGTCGGAGCCACACCGGCGCGACGTTCGTGCGCCGCGCTCCGATGAGCCGCGCCTTCGTGTCGGCGTCGGGATAGAGGTAGCTCGCGACGCGCCCGCGAGGTTCGGTGCCGAGCCGTTCGGCCAGCCGCGCATACCGGTACTCGTGCTCCTCGGCCAGCGCCGCGAGGTCGTCGGCGTCGATCGAGCCGGGCGCAAAATAGAGGTCGAAGTGCGCCGTGTGAAGCGCGCCGCCGAGCGCCCGCTGAAGGTAGCCCTCCGGCGTGTTGATGCCGAGCGGCCCCGGAAAGAGATAGACCGTCCCGATGAGCATTGCCGCGACGGCGGAAGAGCGGGCGTACGGAGCGCCGCTCCCCTTGCGCCGCTCCCGCAACCAACGTCCGAGACCGAAGAGAAAGACGGCCCACAGCATCGAGAGGCCGCGAAAGACGAACAGGCCGGGCCGGATCGCCGGCTCTTCGTCGTAGATCGGCCCGAGGACGCCGCCGAAGACGTGATTATAGACGTAAAACTGCGGATGCAACCCGAGGTCGTAGAGCGGCGTGAGCGCGAGGACCGCGAGGCCGATGAGCGCGAAGATCGTCTTTTTCCGCCGCCGCCGCGTCCCGGCGAGCGCATAGGCGAGCGCCACCGCCAGCGCCACGCTCCCGCCGGCGAAGAGGACGAAGAGCATCAGCCCCTGCGCGTAAGCGCAGTTCGGCGTCCACAGGAGCGTCACGGTGAGGAGCGCCCACGGGACCGCCAGCGCGGCGAGCTGCCCCCCGAGCACGCGCCCGAACGCCTCGTCCCGCTCGAACCGGTTGAGCGACGCCCACCCGGCGGCGAAGAACGCGACCGTCGCCACCACCGCCGCCGAGTCGACGTGCAGCATGTTCAGCAGCGGGAACGGCCACAGCGCCACGCACAGCGCCGCATAGAGCCCCGGCGTCGACCGGAGACGGCGCCATGCGAAGCGGGGGCGGGTTGCGGGCTGCGCCATAGACCGGGGTCAGATCAGAAGAAACGAGACGCCGACCGAAAGCACTTCCTTAAACTGTATCCGGTCGCTGATGTCATTGTCGAACAGCGCCACGAACTCGAAGTTTACGTGGAGCCACGCATTCACCTTCATGCTGACCAGGTTCTCCCACAGCATGTCCGGCGTCTCGGCCTTGTTGAACGTCGCAAAGAGCCCGAGCGTGGATTTGTACCGCACGTTTTCGAACACCTCGCGATCGATCTCCGTGACGGATTCGAGGCCGAGTTCGAGGCGCACGGCATCCGCCGGGTCGACGCCGTAGAGCGCCCGCAGCCGCTCGATGGCGACGATGGTCTCCTTGGCCGCCACGCCGAACCGGTGCGTGAACCAGGGGTTCGGATCATACGTCAGGCCGATCGATTGCTGAAGCGTGGCCGGGCTGAAGAGATCCGACACCTTGACCGGCGGCGTTCGTTTCTCCCCGACCGGGTTGATCTCGAAAAGGGGGTCCTTGTCGAAATTGAATCCTTCGGTGAACTGTGTACGGATGGAAGCCGCGAGGGTCGGGTTGAAATGGCCGAAGAGACCGTCGCCCGTATACTGGAGGTTGGCTGCGAGCCGAATGATGTCTTCCGCTTTTCGAAAATCGAGCGTATCCTGTTTGACGACGCCGAGGGCCAGACGCATCTCGTACTTCTGCTGCCACTGATCCGTGACGCGCTCCGCCGTTCCGTCAATGCCGGCGCTCACCGCCAGGGAATTGACGCCGCCGCCCTGCCAGTTCTGGAAGCCGACCTGCGTGGCGGCGAGGTTGCCTAGAATGTTCGTCTGCCAGGGTTTCGCCGAATCGGCGTCCTGCGCCCGGACGCGCGCCGGACGCGCGCCCATGAGCGCAAGCGCGAAGGTAAAAACGAGGCAACGGAATCGTATCGTGATCATGTCATCATCTGAGGCTGGGAGAAGGAGGCGCATCCCCGAAACCATGGCGAACCCCGTGCCGAAGCGGAGAAAAGGCCGTCCATGAAGCAAATTCGCCGTTTTGCCCCCCTGTCCGGATCAATATCACACGAGGCATGGGCGATCTTCATACAAAAAGGCTGCACCCGAGAGCACAGCCTTTTGTGAGGAAGCCTTGAAAAGACGATCAGTCGTTTTTCTTCGACTGAATGTCGACACGGATGTCTTGCGCCATTTTCTTCAGTTCCTGCATGGCCTTGCGAACACGCGTGCCGGCAGCCTTGTTGCCTTTCTCGTAGAACTTCTCGAAGTCGGCTTCGAGTTCGGCAACGAAGTTGCGCAGTTGTTCGAATTTACTCATCTGTATGTCCTCCTGGGTTTGGGTGGCACGTGTCCTGTTTGATGGAAAAAAGCCTCCGGCTTCTCTGAAATCCGGGCGAAACTTACTGCACCCCGAGGCGGGTGTCAAGCAAATTGCCGTGTTTTGGGGCTAAAATCGCAATATTTGTTGATTCTACGAAATCACACGGGTGCCTTGCGGCCCCCGCTCATCGATGAAGCCGATGGGGCTGGTGAGCCACGCGAGGCCGCCGGCCGCGACGACACGTCGCACCGCATCGGGCTCGGACGATGCGCCGGAAGCCGGCAGCTCCGCCGCCCGGATCGACGCGCGTATGGCGCCCGCTTCAATCAGACCGGGCCGGTTGGTCGGCGTGAAGAACACGGTTCGCACCTCTTCTGTTTTCAGGGCTTTAGCGAAGGCGCAGGCCGCCTCGGCCGTCGCAGCTTCGCGCGCCTCGCCGTCGGCCCCGCGCACGAGCGTGGAGACCACCGGGACGACCCGCCGGGCCGTGAGGTCGCGCACCCACCTCGCCCCCCCCGCGACGACGCCGCCCGCATCCGAGGGGCGAAGCAAACGGCGATCCGTACCCTGAAAGCCCACGGCGGCCACTCCGGCGTCGGTGAGCGCGCCCACGATGCGGCGGGTCTCCTCCCGCATCACCCGCTCGAGGAGCGCCGGCGGCGGGGCCATGCCGGGCGCGCCGTAGACGAGCCCTTGCGCTTCGAACATACGCGCGAGCCGCTCGCCGCTGCCGTGCAGGATCAGGCAACGCGGCAGGCGCGCCCCGGCCGAAGCGAGCGCGCGGGCCAGCCCCTGCCGGAACAGCGGGTCGGCCTGATGCGCGCGGTCGATGTAAAGCAGATAGAGGGGTTCGGCCATGAGACGGGTTGGGACGTAAAAATGCGCCCCTACAACGCCTCGCGCGGCTTCGGGTTCACCGGGCTTCGTCAGACGGGGTCCGGCATCGAAGCGGCGCCGCTGCCGAAGCCGCGCCGTCGCCGGTCCGCGCCGGAGGGCCGACCGAAGCCGCTGATGCGCGCCTCCATGGCGCGGCGCACGCTCTCGAAGTGGTCGGCCGCCTCCTCCACCAGGCGCAGGAGTTCGCTTTGATCGCCCGTCCGGCTCTTTGCTTCAATCTTCCGGCACAGTTCGGCGAGGTGATCCGCGCCGCAGGTGCGGCTGCTCGATTTGAGGGAGTGCGCCGCGCGCGCCAGCCCTTCCATATCATCGGCGGCATAGGCGGTCCACAGCGCGTCGATCAGGTTCGGGGTATCGATCAGATAGGTCTTCAGCACCTCCCGCATGAACCCCGGATCGTCGCCCGTCGCCTCCTCCAGGCGCGACAGATTCAGGCGTGCCTCGTTCGTTGCCGAAGCGCTCTCCTGCCCTTCCGGCTCCGGCGTCCCGGCCTGTTCCGGCTTTCCGCCGACGTCGCTCTTCCGGCATCGCGCCAACGCAGCTTCCAATTCGGGCACGCGCACCGGCTTGCTGATATAATCGTCCATGCCGGCCTCGAGGCATACCTCCCGGTCCCTGTGCGTCGCGTTGGCGGTGATGGCGACGATGTACGGCCGACGCTCGGGGCCATAATCTTCCCGGATGCGGCGGGTGGCTTCGAGGCCGTCCATCTCCGGCATCTGAACGTCCATGAGCACGACGTCATAGCGGCTCTGCCGGAGCGCCTCGAGCACCTCCAGGCCGTTAGCGACGGCGTCGGCCACGTAACCCATGCGCTCCAGGAACTGGCGAATCACTTTCTGATTGACCGCATTGTCTTCGGCGATGAGGATGCGCAGCGGCTGTCGTTTCGCCATCTCGGCGTCGAACGTGCCCCTGCGGGCCGCGAGGGGGCGGGCGCCGGGCTGAAGGGCCGAGAGCAGCGAATTGAGGAGACGGCGTTTCTTGATGGGCTTGGTGAGCCACGCCACGAGGTCGAGTTCCTCATCATGGGCGCGCTGCCCCATCGAGCTGAGGATGATGATCGGCAACGGAGCCGTCGGCGCACGCCGGCGCAGTTCGGTCGCCAGCATGACCCCATCCATGCCGGGCATCTGCATGTCGAGCAAAGCGGCGTCGAAGCGTTCGCCTTCATCGATGCGGGCGAGCGCCTCCTGCCCGGTAGCCACCGCCGTCGGCTTCATGTCCCAGCGGCCCAGTTGCAGGGTGAGCATCCGGCGGTTGACCAGGTTGTCGTCCACGATCAGGATGCGTTTCCCGGCCAGCGCTTCGACGCCGGAGAGCCGCCTCTCCACACGTGGAGCCGGCGGCAAAGCCTCGACCTCGATGTTGAAATGAAACGTGGACCCTGCGCCCTCCTTACTCTCGACCCACATCGTCCCGCCCATCAGTTCCACCAGGCGCTTGCTGATGGCCAGTCCCAGCCCTGAGCCGCCGTACTTGCGCGTCGTGGAGGCATCGACCTGGCTGAAGGACTCGAAGAGGCGGTCGAGGCGGTCGGCGGGGATGCCGACGCCGGTGTCCCGCACGGCGACGTGGATGCGGCAGCGTGAAGCTTCGGTCGGTTCGGCGTCGAGCAGGACGACGACCTCCCCACGGTCGGTAAACTTGACGGCGTTCGAGAGCAGGTTGATGAGCACCTGCCGCACCCGCGTCACGTCCCCTCGGACGGCGGCCGGCACGTTGTCCTCGATCAGGTGCGCCAGCTCCAGCCCTTTCTCGGCGGCTTTCGTCGCCACCAGCTCGAGCGCCTCCTCGACGACCTCGTGTAGCTCGAAGGCCTGCTCCTCCAGTTCGATCTTGCCCGCCTCGATCTTCGAGAAGTCCAGGATGTCGTTGATGATGGCCAGCAGGGTGTCGCCGCTGTTGCGGATGACCTGCACGAATTCGAGCTGTTCGGGCGTCAGTTCGGTGTCGAGCAAGAGGCTGGTCATACCGATGACGCCGTTCATGGGGGTGCGGATCTCGTGGCTCATGTTCGCCAGGAAGTCGCTCTTGGCGCGGGCCGCCTCCAGCGCCGCCTCGCGCGCATCGACCAGGGCGCGTTCGAGCGTTTTTTGCCGCGTAATGTCCGCATCGATGATGACCAACTTCTCCACCCGCCCATGTTCATCCTGGATGGGGCTCAGCGTCGAAGAAACCCATATTTCGGTGCCGTCCTTTCTCCGAAGCTTCGATTCGAACACGCTGGAGGCCCCCTCTTCCACAGCCTTCCGCATGGCGGCTTCCAGTTCGGCGTTTTGATAGATGTCCGTGAGGGTCTCTCCCACCTCGCGGCGCAGCGTCTCCAGGGTATACCCCCCGATCCGCGCCATCGCCTCATTGATCCACTCGATGCGCCCCGAAGCGTCGGCGATGATGACAATGTTGTCCGTCTCGCGGGCGACGAGCGAGAGCAACTTCAGCTGTTCATTGACGGCCTCCACCTTCTCCTTCTCCTCCCGCAATTCCCGCGTGCGGACCGCCACCTTCGCTTCGAGGTGCTGCTGGTTCTGCCGCAGCTTGCGTTCACGGCCCTGCACGAAGACATAGCCGCTGCCCAGCACGAACAGCCCCGACAGGAGATAGAACCACACCGTGCGCCAGAACGGCGGGGTGATGACGAAGCTGAAGCTCGTCGGCGTGCTGTTCCACACGCTGCTGCCGTTGGCGGCCCGCACGCGGAACGTATACCGGCCCGGAGGCAGGTTGGCGTACGTGGCGGAGGTCTCGCGCGTGACCGGCGTCCAGGTCTCGTCCGCCCCGACGAGCTGATACTGATAGCTTACCTCGCGCGGCTGCGTCAGGTTGATGCCGACGTAGTCGAACGTGATGGAGTTCTTGTCGTAGGGCAGACGCAGGTGGACCGGGAGCCCCGAACCGGGTTCGATGCCCTCGGCATACGGCGTCCAGTCCACCTTCCCGAAGAAGAGCCGGACCCGGGAGATGTGCGTCCGGGGTTCGTACGGGTTGACGAACTGCTGCCCCGGCGTGTATTGCGTGACGCCCTTGACGGTGCCGAACCAGAGGCGTTCCCGGCTGTCGCGAAGCACCGACCCGGAGTTGCACTCGCGCCCGGCGAACCCTTCGGCCACGCCATACTGCGCGATGGACAGCTCGCCGGTGAGCTTGAAGCGCGGCACGTCGAGGCGGTTCAGCCCCAGGTTGGTGCACGCCCAGAGGTTGTCTCCGGCATCGAAGACCATGCTCATAATGTGGTCGTCGTTGAGCCCGTCTTCGACGGAGATGGCCCGGAAATGCGGGCCGCCGGGCTGCCCGGGCGGGATAACGTAGGTGAGCCCTCCGCCGTAGGTGCCGACCCAGAGTCGACCCTCGTCGTCTTCCGTGATGAAGCTCACCTCGTCGTATCCGAGTCCGTCGGCGGTGGTATAGGTCGTAAACCGCCCGCCGGCGTACCGCGTCAGCCCCTTGCGCGTGCCGATCCAGAGCGCGCCGTCCCGGGCAGCGTGCAGGGAATAGACCCGCTCGTCCGGAAGGCCGTCGCTCGTGGTGAAATGCTCCATGCGCTCGCCTTTGAAGCGGAACAAGCCGTCGCTGGCCGTCCCCACCCACAGCGCGCCGTTTCCGTCCGAAGCGAGCGACCACACGTCGCCCCACAGGCTATCCGGATAAAAGGTGGTGAAACGTCTGCCGTCGTACCGGCTGAGCCCCCGCGTAGTGCCGAACCAGAGGACGCCGTCCTCGTCTTCCATCGACGCGACGATGGTGTTGTCGACCAGTCCGTCGGCGGTGGTGAACGTCGTGAAGGATTCTCCGTCATAGCGCGAGAGGCCGCCGCCGTCGGTGCCGAACCAGATCCTGCCCTGCCGATCTTCCACCATCGACCACACCCCTTTCGTGGCCAGGCCGTGCTCCTCGTTGAAGAGCACGAACGGCGACCGGGAGAAGCGCGCGAGGCCGACGCCGTCAAGCCCGATCCACAGGTTGCCCTCCCGATCTTCGTGCAACCCCCAGATGTTCTGCGGCAGCCCGCTGCTTTTGGAATAGTGCTCTACGTGCTCCCCGTCGATGCTGAACAGGCCCTGCCGGGTGCCGACCCATACCCGATCGGCCCGATCCACCACCAGCGACCGGACGGCCCGATCCGCGAGCGCCGGCGCCGGGAAGCGCGCAAAGCGTTGCCCGTCGTAGGTCAGCAGCCCGTCGCCGGCGCCGATCCACAGCCGTCCGCTCCGGTCCTCGGCCAGCTTCCGGACCACCGAGGAAGGCAGTCCGTCGGCTTCGGTGAAGCAATGGAGGTCGCCTCCGTCGAAGCGACACAGCCCTGCTCCGGTCCCTATCCAGACGGTCCCCTCCGACGTTTGCAAAAGCGCATAGACCGTTTCCGAGGCCGGCCCGTCCTTCGTCTTGAGGGAAGACGTCGTCCGGCCGTCATACCGCACGACGCCATCATGCTCCGTGCCGAACCAGAGCGTGCCCGCGGCATCCGCCATCACGGCATAGATGCGTTGCGTCGGAATTCCGAGATCCACCGTGGAAAAATGAACGCCGTCGTACCGGCTCACGCCCCTGCTCGTGGCGAACCAGAGCGTGCCCGAGGGATCCTCCGCAATGCCCTGAACGACGCTCGAGGCCAGCCCGTCCCGCATGGAGAAATTAACGAACGTCCGACCGTCGAAGCGGCTCAACCCGCCCCCGAACGTGCCGACCCAAAGATAGCCGGAACGGCTCTGATAGATGCTGACCGGCTGCGACTGCGCCAGCCCGTCCTCGATGGTGTAGATGTCGAACTGATAGCGTTGGCCAAAGCTCGAACGGAACCAACCGCCCAGCAACAGAACCAACACCAGGATGCGGTGAAGTCTCATGGCGTCAACGCACTACCGGATCGATGGGTGAAACAACCGGTGCAGCTAATACGCCTTTTGCCCTTCGGGAAAAAAAAGAAGGTCCTCCGGAAAAAATGACCTTCCCGACCTCCTCAAGCCCTCTTGTATTAGCATGTTATGCCCGCGGCAACAATCGGACCGCCACGGAAGCGCCTCTCCCGCCGCGCCCGATCCGACGATGCACAAGATATCCACAACGGTTGATATTGGGATCGTCCATGGTTGATTTTGGATTAGAGAGAGTCGCCGACCCGCCCCTCGTTCTCACACCCTTCAGCCGTCATCGATCCGTATGTGCGAGTTCAGTCATCTCCATTGCCACACCCAGTACTCGCTCCTCGACGGGGCTGCGCGCATCAAGACGCTGCTCGGCAAAGCCGCCGCCCTCGAAATGCCCGCCGTCGCCATCACCGACCACGGCAACCTCTTCGGGGTCCCGGAATTCTACACGACGGCGAAGAAGAACGGCATTCAGCCCATCATCGGGTGCGAGTTTTACGTGACGCCGCAGGGCATGGCCGACAAGTCCGACCGCACGCGCTATCATCAGGTGCTGCTCGCCAAAAACCTCGAGGGGTATCGCAACCTGATCCGGCTCTCGTCGCTCTCGTACACGGACGGCTATTATTACAAGCCCCGCATCGACAAGGAGACGCTCCGCCGGCACAGCGAAGGGCTCATCGCCACGACGTGCTGCCTTCAGGGCGAAGTGCTCCAGACCATCCTCAGGCGGGGCGAGGACGCCGCCCGCGCCGTCTTCGAAACGTACCTCGACATCTTCGGCGACGACTATTACATCGAGCTTCAGGACCACGACATCGAGGATCAGAAGCGATGCAACGCCGTGCTCGTGCGGTGGGCGAAGGAATACGGCGTGAAGGTCGTCGCCACGAACGACGTGCACTACGTGGACGAGGAAGACGCCGCCGCGCAGGACGTGCTGCTGTGCCTGCAGACGGGCAAGGATTTTTACGACCCGAACCGGATGCGCTTCGACGGCACGCAGTTCTACCTGAAGAGCGCCGCCGAGATGGAGACCGCCCTGGGCGACCTCGAACGCGACGTCGTCACGCAGGCGCTCGTCAACACGCTCGAGATCGCCGGCAAGTGCTCGCTCGAACTGCCGATGGGCGAGTTGCTCATGCCGCACTACCCCATCCCGGAGGCTTTCGGCAACGACATGGACGCCTACCTCCGGCACCTCGTCTTCGAACGCGCCCGCCGGCGCTACCCGGAGATGCCCCAGCACGTCGTCGAACGGCTCGACTACGAGCTCGCCGTCATCCGGAAGATGGGCTACGCCGGGTATTTCCTCATCGTACAGGACTTCACCACGGCGGCGCGCGAGCTCGGCGTCTCGGTCGGCCCCGGGCGCGGTTCGGCCGCCGGGAGCGCCGTCGCCTACTGCCTCGGCATCACCAACATCGACCCGCTCAAGTACGACCTTCTCTTCGAGCGCTTCCTCAACCCCGATCGCGTCTCGATGCCGGACATCGACATCGATTTCGACGACCGGGGGCGCGGCCGGGTGATCGACTACGTGGTGCAGAAATACGGGCGCGAGAGCGTCTGCCAGATCATCACCTTCGGCACCATGGGCGCGCGCTCGGTCATCCGCGACGTGGCCCGCGTGCTCAGCATCCCGCTCTCCGAGGCCGACCGCATCGCCAAGCTCATCCCGGAAGGGCCGAAGGTCACCCTCGAGACGGCGATGAAAGAGGCGCCCGAGTTCCGCCGCCTCCAGGATCACGCGGACCCGCAG
>JALSSK010000328.1 GCA_026984335.1 Rhodothermales bacterium | reverse complement strand
CTTGAGAAGGGGGAGGGTTATGGAGTGGCGTCGGAAGGCGGTTCATGCAGGCTTTGGAGCTCCTCCCCTTGAGAAGGGGAGGTGGCCCCGGAGGGGTCGGGTCACCGGGCCGTGAACCAACGGTCGAGCACCGGGGCGAAGGCATCGAAGGCGGCATCGCCGGGGAGGACGGCGAGGGCGGCGTGCGGGAAGCGACGGCGGAGCCGGAGCGCGGCGTCGAAGGGCGCGCCCGCATCGGCGACGGCGAGGAGGGTGGGCGCGGAGAGGCGGTGGAACTCGTCCTCGGAGAGGTCGCGCACGTCCGGGGCATGGAGCGCGAGCCGGGCCGTGCGCTCCGGGTGGCGGCGGGCGAAGCGGAGGACGGCCGGGGCGTCTTCGGCATGGGCGAAGAGGTGCGCGCGGGCGCAGCCGAGATGCTCGAGCGCGGCGAGGAGGAGGTCGGGCGAGCCGCCGCCGTGCGCGGCGAAGTCGAAGGCGACGACCCGGAAGTGCATCTCGAAGCGGCGGAGGAGCGGGTCGAGGTCGCGGAGCGAAGCGCCGGAGGCGCGGAAGAGCACGACGAGCGCCGGAGCGTCGGGCGCGCCGCACGTGTGCACGGCAAGGGAGCCGCCGTCGAAGGGGACCTCCGTCGTGTCGAGCGGGAGGGCGGCGCTCCGGCAGAACTCGACGAGCACGCCGCCGGTCTCTTTTGGGTGGAGGAAGAAGATGCGTTTGCCGTCCGCGCCGGGACGGGGCGCGTCGGCGAGCGGGTGAAAGCCGACCTCGCGGAGACGCGTCATCGTCGCTTCGATGTCCTCCACCTCGAAGGCCAGATGGTGGAGTCCCTCGCCGCGCCGGTCGAGGAACTTCGCCACGGGAGAGGCCTTGTCGAGCGCCTCGAGCAGTTCGAGCTTGGCCGTCCCCGCGTCGATGAAGTGCGTCCGCACCCCCTCGCGCGCGACGGTCTCCACCTTGTACGGCGCGACGCCGAGCAGCCGCTCGTAAAGCGCTGCCGTCGCCGCCGCCTCCCGCACGGCGATGCCGATGTGTTCGAGTCGGGCCATGGTTCGTTCCGGGTGCTCGGGTTAGAGAAGTCGGGATGGCGAATGATACGACGCGCCGCGCATCCGGGCAAAGGCGGGGCGTCGTGGATTCCTTGATACGCCCGGATGGGTTTCTCCCGCAGGAAATCGTATCTTGCCCGGAGTACGTTCGGTGCGACAGGGCAACGACGGCGATCACTTTCCTCCCCGAACCGATGACTCCCCGACGGCTGACGCAGGTGGGAATCCTCGCGCTTGCGGTGCTTCTGTGCGCGATGCAGCCCGTCGCGGCGCAGACGGTGGACACGCTCTCGGCGAAAGAGATCGTGCGCCGCGCCGACGAACTGCTCCGCGGCAAGACGATGCAGGGCAAGTACCGCATGACCATCATGCGGCCCGACTGGCAGCGCAGCACCGAGTTCGCGTTCTGGTCCGAAGGCACGGAGAAGTCCTTCATCCGCATACTGAGCCCTCCGAAGGACCGGGGCGTCGCGTTTCTCAAGATCGGGCGGCAGATGTGGCAATATATCCCGCGCATCAACCGCGTCATCAAGATCCCACCCTCGATGATGCTCGAATCGTGGATGGGTTCGGATTTTACGAACGACGACCTGGTGAAAGAGTCGAGCATCGTGGAGGACTACACGCACCGGCTTCTCGGGCGGGAGAAGCTCGGCGGGGACGAGGCGTATAAGATCGAACTCACGCCGAAGCCGGACGCGCCCGTGACGTGGGCGCGCGTGGTGGAGTGGATCCGCGTGAGCGACCTCATCCCGCTCCGGGCCGAGTATTTCAACGAGCGCGGCGAGCACATACGCACCCTGCGCTTCGCGGATGTCAAAGAGATGGGCGGCCGCAGGCTCCCGGCGCGCATGGAACTGATCGAGGAGACGAAGCCGGGCCACAAGACGGTTCTTTTGCTTGAAGAGGCCGTCTTCGACCGGCCCATCCCTTCCTCGATCTTCAGCCAGGAGAATCTCCGCCGCCGCATGTGACCGGGGCGGGGGTCCTCCGAAGCACGAAGCGCGCATGACCAAACTGTTCAAGCTGGCCTGGCGGAACGTGTGGCGCAACCGTCGCCGCAGCCTCATCACGATGGGGGCGGTGTTCTTTTCGGTGCTGATCATCGCTCTGACGCGCTCGCTTCAGTACGGCACGTACGACGCCGTCGAGTCGTACGCCATCCGCCTCTTCACCGGCGACGCGCAGGTTCAAAGGGCCGGGTACCATGAGGATCAGACGCTTTCCTATGCGCTCCGCGAGGACGAGCGGGACTGGGACGCCGTCCTCGGCGCCCGCCCGTGGCTTGAAGCC
>JALSSK010000327.1 GCA_026984335.1 Rhodothermales bacterium | reverse complement strand
CCGGAAGAGGCGGAAAAAGAAGCGCATCTTCAAAGGAGACCCGCGAGCAAAGTGAGAGAGGGTGGGTGATCGGGTAATGGGAAAGGATCCCCTGGGCGAGGATGGGGCGATCCGGGCCTGGAGGGAGGTGGTATGGTTTCGAGGGGCGGACGGTCGGGACAATCAGGAACGCGGGGGCAAGGAAAAGCGATCCTGCCGCCGTCGGGCCGGGTTTGGAGCGATGCGCCGGCGGATGCGGCGGAGGACATCGTCGCTTCGGATCGCGTGTTTATAACCATTGCGTTGCCCCAACCGCGCCCCGGCACGGTTGGGATGGTCGGGTAGGGCCGGCGAGATCCACGCGGATCGTGACGAAATACGCCTCTTCCTACCGGTCGTCGTACCACGATGGCGCATCGACCGTCGATGGCGTTTGGAAGGATCGTAAGGGATAGGCCCTGTTCTTCATGCGGGCCCCGACGCGCCCGTGGGCTGTTCTTCAGGCTTCAGTGGATTCAAGCCCGAGTTTCAGAAAGGAGGGCGCGGGAAACAGAAATATGTCGTTCCCCTGCTCTTGCCGATTTTGCAAATCAAGCACGTATGGAAACATAAGGGTGCGAAAGGGGGGACTCGAACCCCCACGGGTGTTACCCCACCAGATCCTAAGTCTGGCGCGTCTGCCAATTCCGCCACTTTCGCTAAGAAAAAAGCTAATATACACAGCCGTGTGCGGAGTTCCGGCGGCGATGCGGCTTCGGGAAGGGCGTTTCAAAAAAAGTCCCCGACGCCCTTGCGAGCGCCGGGGCGTTCCTTTCAGACGGATGCATGACGTCAGCCGGTCACGGGCGGGCTGTGGAAGCGTCCGTCGCCGGAGGCCGGGTCGAAGTCGTACGGCACGCCGTTGATGGTGACGGTCATCTCGCCGTCGACGATCTCGACGCGCACCTCGCGGTCGAAGTCGTGCTGTTCGAGGACGTCGCCGCGCTTGATGGTCAGTGTGCCGGTGTACCGGCCGATGAGCGTGCCGTTGACTTTCTCGGACAGATTCAGCCGGCTGCCGCGCGGGCCGACGAGGTCGATCACTTCGAGCGTCATGTCATACGTCATCGTGCGCGTGATGCCGGGGGTGATGCGTTCGTGTTCTCCCGAGCGTTGGTACGCGCCGTTGAGCGTCACCTCGTCCGTGTCGATGCCCGTGGCGACGAGCTCGCCGGAGAGGTCGGTGCGGACGGCCTTCAGGCGCGGCGTCTCGAACACCCCATTGCCCTCCACGAGCCGGAGCACCATCGTTTGCGCGGTGTCGCCCTCGGTGACGTAGAATTTTTGCTGCTCTCCGTCCGCGTTCAGGTACTGCACCTCATAGACGCGCGTGAGGCTCATCATGCGGGTATCCGTGGGATGGCCGGCCTCACGCGAGACCGTGATGGTCCACATGCCCGTGGCTTCATCGTACGTGCGTACGACGGAGGTCCCATTCTTGGCTGAAGCCGAGATGCCCTCCGGAGTCGCCAGGGCGAAGGCGTCGCCGGCCTGTTCGAGGAGGCCGCCCGTATCCTCGGCCATGAGCGCTCCGACGGACTCGGCGACGTCCTGATCGAGGGTGAGGCCGGCTTCGGAGTCTGTCGTGGATTCGACGGTGTCGCACCCGGCGGCGAAGAGGAAAAGGAAAAAGCCGAGGGTGATCGAGAGAAGGCGAAGCACAGGATTCTCTTTCATGGCTCTCAAACGGTTTGATTTCAGATAGGGTTTTCCAGATTCGTCGGCTTGTACCGCCTCGGGCTTCCGGGGGTTGTCACGGAAGCTCGGGGAATGGGGGACGATTCTTCCCCGGGGATGTCTGTGAAATGTGTCGAGAAGGGGACGGGCGTGCGGGAGGCGGGGGCGAGGCGCTCGTGTCCGAATGCGTGGCGTCGAGAGGCGCCCGGCACAGGAATCCCGCAGATCTTACCCGGTTTTTCACGTCGGATTTCGTGATATTATGCGGACCACCGATCTTCCCGCATGTATTCCCGTTCGTCGCGTGACATCGAATACCTGTTCCGCATACCAAGAGACCTCATGAACACGTTCTTTTCCTTTTCCAGACCCGTATCCCGTGGGTTTGCACTCTTGTTCCTCTCCCTCGTGATGACGGCGGGGGTGAGCCGGGCGCAGACCACGACGACGGACGTAGAAGTCAAGGCCGGTCGCTTCGACAACGGCAAGATGTGGACGTTCGAGCATCCGCCCATCGAGTATTTCAAGGAGGCCTACGACTTCGAGCCGGACGCGGCGTGGTTCGAGAAGGCGCGCCTCGGTGCGCTTCGCATTCCCGGATGCTCGGCCTCCTTCGTCTCGCCGAACGGCCTCGTGCTCACCAACCATCACTGCGGGCGCGATGCCGTATCGAGGGTGCGCCGTTCGGGCGAGAACCTGCTTGACAACGGCTTTTACGCGTCGTCGTTGGCCGAGGAGCGGCCCGTGGAGGGGTTTTACGCCGATCAACTCATTGCCATTGCCGACGTGACCGATGAGGTCTATGCCGCGCTCGAAGGCAAGGAGACGGACGCCGAAAAGGCGGCGGCCCGGCAGGAGGCCATTCAGGCCATCACCGACCGCATCACCGGGGAAGCCGGCGGCGAGGAGGCGGGCGCTCACGTCGAGGTGATCGCGCTCTATAACGGCGCGATGTATTCCGCCTACACCTTTCACCGGTACAAAGACGTGCGCCTCGTCATGACCCCCGAGCTGCAACTCGGCTATTTCGGCGGCGACTCGGACAACTTCACCTATCCCCGCTATGCGCTCGACATGACGCTCTTCCGCGTCTACGGCGAGGATGGCAAGCCGCTCCGGACCGAGCATTTCTTCAAATGGAGCGTGGACGGGACGAAGGAGGGCGATGCGATCTTCGTCATCGGCAATCCCGGCTCGACGAGCCGCCTCGAAACCGTCGCGCAGCTCGAGTTCCGCCGCGACGTGCGTGAGGTGGACGTGCTCTCGCTCATCGACACCCGCGTGGCGGTGCTCCAGCAGTATTATGAAGCCATGCCGGAAGAGGCGGAAGAGAAAGGCGTCCGGAATCAGATCTTCGGCCTCCTCAATGCCCAGAAGCTCTATCGCGGTCGCGTCAAGGCGCTCCGGGATCCCGTGATCATGGGCCGTCGCAAAGATTTCGAGCGGCAGTTCCGCGCCGCCATCGAGAGCGACCCGGCCCTGAAGGCGGAGTACGGCGACCTCCACGACCGCATGGCCGACATTCAGTTGGGCAAACGCGAGTTTGCGCCGGAGTTCGGGGCCTTCCTCTCCCTGCAGCCGAACTCGACGCTCTCCTCGGCCACCATGCGCCGCGCGATGCTTGCCTATACGTACGTCTCACGGAAGGCCGAAGGCGTCTCGCCCGAGGCGCTTGCCGGCATCCGGGAGCAGATCGAGGGCATCGAGGACCTGGCGCCCCTCGTGGAGAGAGGCTATCTCACGGCGCGGATGAACGACTTCCGCCGGTATTTCGGCGACGAGAGCGAGATCGTGAAGGCCATCTTTGCCCGGGAGATGCCCGCCATGGAGATGAATGAGAACGAGCCCATGCATCCGATGCGCACGCCCGAAGAGGTGGCCGACGACCTGCTCGCCCATTCGGCGCTCTCGAGCGCGGAGCGTACGGCCCGGGCGCTGGCCTCCGACGCCCTGAGCCTCGACGATCCGGCGATCCGGGTGGCGGCGGTCGTCATGCCCCGCGTGCAGGCTTTCCAGAGCGCCTTCGCCGGTCTCGGCGCGCAGGAGCAGGAGGTCGCCAGCGGCATCGGACGCGCCCGCTTCGCCGTCTACGGCCTCTCCATCCCTCCCGACGCCACGTTCTCGCTTCGCATCGCCGACGGCGTGGTGAAAGGGTATCCGTACAACGGCACCATGGCCCCCACGCACACGACCTTCTACGGCATGTACGACCGGCACTTCGCTTTCGGACCGGGCACCGAATGGGACCTCCCCCGGCGCTGGCTCCACCCCCCGAAGACCTTCGACCTCGACACGCCGCTCGACATGGTCTCCACCGCCGACATCATCGGGGGCAACTCCGGCTCGCCGGTCATCAACGTCAACCACGAACTCGTGGGGCTCATCTTCGACGGAAACATCGAGAGCCTCGCCGGTGACTACATCTACCTCACCGACAAACCCCGCGCCGTGGCCGTCGACGCGCGCGGCATCCTCGAAGCGCTCGACGAGATCTATGACGCCGACCGCCTCGTACTCGAACTGACGACGGGTCGCGCCGTGGACACGGAAGCCGAGGCCGACGACATCCTCTCGGGCAGTCGTTAACCACGCATCGACGGAACGGAGCGAGAGGGAGGGCCCTTCGGCGCGCACGCCGGATCCCGCGCCGGTCGCTCCGTTCCGTCACCAACCAGGTATCGGGCTTATGAATCGTTTTGCCTTTTTCCGCCGGATCGCATGGGCGGTATTGTTGCTGATGACGGCCTGCGCCGCGCCGAAAGAGACCGCCGTCGTGGTGGAACGCGCCACGCGCACCGAGAAGCCGCCCTCCACCGAAGAGACCGTCCGCACTTCGCGTCCGAAGTTGGACCTGACGCCGTTCCCCGCGGGCTACGACACCGTCCGCGCCCGGCGCTTCGACGGCGGGAAAATGTGGACCTTCGACCATCCGCCGGTCGATTATTTCGAGCAGGCGTACGGCTTCCGCCCGGATACGACGTGGTTCGAGGAAGCGAGGCTCGCCGCCCTCCGGTTCTCCTCATACTGTTCGGCCTCGTTCGTCTCCCCGAACGGGCTCGTCATGACCAACCACCATTGCGGCCGGGAGAGCGTCACCGAGGTGGATCCGGAACTGCTCGACGGCGGGTTCTACGCCTCCTCTCTCGAGGAAGAGCAGAAGGTCAAGGACCTCTATGTCGATCAGCTCATCGCACTGAAGGACGTCACCGACGAGGTGTACTCCGTCCCGGAGACGGTCAGGACCGAGGACGAACGCGCAAAAGCCCGCCGGCGCAATGCCGAGGCCCTCGAAAAGCGGATGACGGACGAGGTCAAGGCCCGGGATTCGACGTTATACGTGCAGGTGATCGCGCTGTACAACGGCGGGAAATACTCGGCGTACACGTACCGCCGGTACGACGACGTCCGCCTCGTCATGGCGCCGGAGCTTCAGATCGGCTATTTCGGCGGCGACTGGGATAACTTCACGTACCCGCGATACAACCTCGATATGTCGTTCTTCCGCGTGTACGACCGGGAAGGAAAGCCGCTGAGGACCGAGCATTTCTACCCGTGGAGCGCCGACGGTCCGGCGGCGGGAGAAGCCGTTTTCGTGGTCGGCAATCCCGGCTCGACGAGCCGGTTGAATACGGTCAGCCGGCTCGAATATGAACGGGATTACAACCTGCCGCAGAGCCTCTCGGTCCTCGAAAGCCGCGCGAAAATTCTGTTCGATTACATCTCGAAGCATCCGGACGAGGCGGACCGGTACGACCTCCGAAACCCGTATTTCTCCATCTCGAACTCGCTCAAGGCGCAGCGGGGGCAACTGGAGGGGCTCCGTGACCCCTATCTCATGGCCCGGCGCGTGGCGGGCGAACGCGACCTCCAGCAGGCCGTGGCCGCTGACGATTCGCTGCTCAAGAGGTATGGCAAGCTCTGGGCCGAGATCGCACAGCTTCAGGAATCCAAACGGGCCACCTCCGAACAGTCGCGCGCCTTCACGTTTTTCTCGAACCCGAACCTGAGTTCGCACGTGCTCACGCGGGCGCTTTACGGCTATGTGCATGCGCTCATGCGGCAACGCGGCTTCCCGCCGGATCAGATCGAGGAGGTCTATACGGAAGCGGTCAAGATCAAGGATTGGCCCGCCGAGGTCGAGCGAGCGTTCATCGCGGAGCGGCTCAGCGAACTGCTCGACGTGCTCGGGCCGCTCGATCCGACGACGAAGCGCATCCTCGGAGACCGCTCGCCCGAAGAAGTGGCCGCCGAACTCGTGGACAGCACGGCGCTCATGGATTCGACGGCCTTCCGCGCCTTGCTCGAGAAAGGCTTTCTTCGCAGTGGCGATCCCGTGGTGAGGGTGATCGAGGCCATGGGCCCGCTGTACTTCACCCTGAATCAGCAGCTGCAGAGCTTCGAAGAGCGGGAGCAGGCGCTCAATGCCCGGCTCGCCCGCGTGCGGTTTGCCGTCTTTGGAACCGACACGCCGCCCGACGCCACGTTCTCGCTTCGCATCGCCGACGGGGTGGTGCGCGGCTATCCGTATAACGGCACGAAAGCGCCCGAAGTGACCACCTTCTTCGGCCTGTACGACCGGTATTTCTCCTTCCCGGGACGCCGTGAGTGGGCGCTTCCGGAATACTGGCTCGATCCGCCGGAGACCTTCGATCCGAGCACGCCGGTCAACCTCGTGACGACGAACGACATCACGGGGGGCAACTCCGGCTCCCCGCTCGTCAACCGGGATCTGAAGATCGTCGGGCTGATCTTCGACGGCAACATCGAATCGCTGCCGAACCAGTATATCTATACCGACGAAACCGCGCGCGCCGTGGCCGTCGACGCGCGCGGCATCCTCGAAGCGCTCGACGAGATCTATGACGCCGACCGCCTCGTGCTCGAACTGACGTCGGGTCGGCTCTTCCCGACGGAAGAGGAGGCCGACGGCGAGCAGTCGAGCCGGGATTAATCCTGCGCCATCTCGACGAGGGCGGGCGTCACGTCGGCGATAGAGCGGGCGTGGCGGAACTGCTGCGCCCCGCGCCCAAACGCCGCGAGGGGGACCGGGTGACGGGTGTGCGTCTTCACGGAGAGGTCTTCGAGGTTGCCGTGGTCGCTCGTCACGAGCAGGAGGTCGTGTTCGGGGTCGAAGGAGTCGAGGAGGCCGGTGAAGAAGCGGTCGAGCGCATGGAGAACGCGTTCGGCTTCGGCAGGGGACTGCCGGTGACCGGCTTTGTCGGTGAGGAAATACTCGAAGAGGGTGAAAGCGTGCGACCGCCCGAGATCGGACAGGCGCGCGCCGGCGGCTTCTTCGGAAAGGAGCGGGACGTCGTGACCGAGCAGGGTGCGCCAGTCTGCTCCGGTCAGGTCGGCGGTGACGGCGCGTCCCCGGCGGAGGTCGTCGAGCGTGCGGATGGGCACGCCGGCTTCGAGGCAGCACAGCGTGGTGACGGTCCACCGGTTGCGTTTCTTCGCGCGCTCGAAGAAACGAGGCGGATAGGCGTTGGCGAAGGCGGACGGTTGGGGATGGGGCCGTTCGAGGGCCGCGATACGACGGAAGACGTTTTGCCGGGCGAGGACGGGCTTCGTCCGTGAATGCGGATACGGTCCGAAATGTCGGCCGGCCACACGGGCGCAGTTGACGCCGGTGAAGAGGGTGGCCTGTCCGGTGCCGCTCTGGGGGAGGCCCTCGACGCCGAGGTTGGCGTCGAGGGCGAGGAAGAGGTGGTCGTCGCGGATGAGGGGCGGGGCGGCGGCGGTCCACGGCCGACCACCGGCGAGGCGCTCGAAGGCGGGCAGGTCGAGGCGGGCGAGAGGGTTGGTCTCGGGGTCCGGCGGGCCGAGGCCCACGCCGTCGAGGAAGACGAAAAGGATGCGAGGCATGGGGTCAGGCGCGGAGGGCGGCGAGGATCCACTCGAAGTCGACGTCGGTGTGGAGGCGATGAACCCTTGCGGGCATCGGGTGATCCGGGTCCTCGACCCCAAAGACGGGTTTGCCGGCCTCGAGTGCCCATTCGAGCGCGCCCCACTCGGGGGCGTCGGCGCGCGGCTCGAAGAAGACGGCGGCGCGGGCGAGGGCGGCAAGCACGAGCGCGCGCTCCCGGTCGTCGTGCTCGTAGGGGCCGTGCGTCATCGGGAAGGGGGACAGGAGCAGGCCGCCCGCGCGCACGGCGGCGCTCGCGATGGGGCGCATGACGGCCGGGAGTCGGGCCAGACCACAAGGCGCCACGAGGAGCGAGGGACTCGGCTCGGGGCCCGAGGCGGCCCGCTTGTGCATCACCACGTCGAAGCCGTGCCCGGCCCCGGTGGCCGGCGCGATGCCGTGCGCCGCGAGCGTCCGCACGAGCGACTGGGCCACGTCGAAGGCGGCGTCCGTGATGGGCGGGCGGGCCAGGAGCGCCACCGCGGGACGGGCCAGGGCTTCGCGGTCGCCGTAGCCGTAGAGAAGCACCGGACGGTGGGCGCGGGGGAGCGCGTCGAGCCCCTCCGGCCAGTGCGGCCCGCGCATCGAGAAGAGGACGACGTGTTTCGCGCGCAGCGCCTCGATCGCGGTTCCGGCCCCGGCAAGCCGGGTATGCATCGCCTCACGGTCGAAGAGCCGCTTCACGAGATCGGCCGCGTTCGGTGCGCCTTTCACCCGCGCGAGCACCTGTTCGCGTGGATAGCGAACGAGTTCGTCGTACGTGGCGAAGTGCCGGAGCAACCGCCCCGCCGTCACACGCCCCACGCCTTCCATCTCCATGAGCGTGAGCGCGAAAAGGGCGGGATCGGAAGGGGAAGCAGCGGGCATGACGGAAGGAAACGAGGGTAAGGACAGGGGAGATCCGGACGTCGGGAGGGCATCGCAAGGTACCCAAATCATCGCATTTCTGCCGGGGGAACCGGCGAAAGCGCCGGGGGCTGTTGCGCTTTTGCCCGACGGACGGGATTTTCTCCGGGGAATGCTCCGTTTCCTCTCAACCGATGCTCGACGACGTGGTCAAAGGAACCCTTCACCGGCTTCGCGGGCTCTTTCGCTCCGCGCCCACGGAAGCCCCCGACTGCGCGCTGGCGCTGAGCGGCGGCGGCGCGCGCGCCTCCTATCAGGTGGGCGTGTTGAAATATATCGCCGAGGCTTTCCCGGAGACTCGTTTTCCGCTGCTGACCGGCGTCTCGGCCGGAGCGATCAACGCTGCGCATCTGGCCAACGACCTCAACCCGTTCTCCGTGGCGGTCGATAACCTGGTCGAGTGCTGGCGCGGGCTGGAGACCGAAAACGTCTTCGTCTCGGAGTCGAGCTTCAAGTTCCTGTGGAGCATGGTTCGGGACGTCGAGGAGGGCGGTCAACGCGGATGGGTGGACACTTCGCCGTTGCGCGCCTATCTTGAAGAGAAACTGCATGCCGAGGACGGACGCCTCACCCATGTCGCCGAAAACCTGCGCGCCGGGCGGTTGAAAGCATTCGCCATCATCACGACGAGCTATTCCACCGGGCAGACGGTTTCCTGGGTGCAGGGACGAGAGATCGAATCGTGGGAGCGGCCCAACCGGGTGGGCATCAATACCACACTCACGGTCGATCACGTCATGGCTTCTTCCTCCTTGCCTTTTCTCTTTCCGGCGATCCGGATCGGCGATGCGTGGTACGGGGACGGCGGCATCCGGCTCTCGGCTCCGCTCGCTCCGGCCATTCACCTCGGCGCCGACAGCATCCTGGCCATTTCGACCCGGTACGACCGCACCCGTCGCGAGGCGGACGAACCGGCCGTGGTGGGCTATCCCCCGAACGCCCAGCTCGTGGGCCTGCTGATGAACGCCGTCTTTCTGGACACCCTCGATCAGGATGCGCTCATGCTCGATCGCCTCAACCGGCTGCTCGAAGCGGCGCCGGAGCGCAAGCGCGGGGGGCTCAGGCCCATCCGTTTCCTGCTCCTCCGCCCTTCCGTCGATCTCGGTAAACTTTCGGGAGAATACGAGCACGAACTGCGCGGGCCGCTCCATCTGCTGGCGCGGGGCTTGAGCAGCGATCGCACCAAAAGCCCCGACTGGCTGAGCATGTTGCTCTTCGACAGAAATTATACGACGCGCCTCATGGAAATCGGCTATGAGGATGCGTTGCGACAGCGAAGCCGCATCGCGGCTTTCTTCGAGGAAGGGGCCGCTTCGTATGCCGCCTGAGCCTCTCTCTTGCCGGTCTGGTAAGATATTTGTCCTCGTGGGGATCGGTTGGGCCAGATCTCCGCGACCGCGGATGACCTCCGGAGTTGTGCCCGGAGTTTGATGTACCGAGGACGGGACGTTGGATGCACCGCGCTCCTTGGGTGCGAAACCCCGTTTTTAAACTCCTACGTGCGTTTTTGAAGTTAGCATTACGATCAGATCCCCGCGATCCGACGCACTCCGGTGCGTTGCGGCGCCTGTTCCGAGACGGCAGGCGGACCCGCTCTCGTGGAAGCGTCGGGGGCGCGTGTGTCCGGCCTTCGAGTCCGGCGTCAGGGTCTCAAATCGAGACTTGCCGGCGGACCGGGACCGCCGTTCTGAGCGCCCTCGGAGTCGCCGGCGTGGGGATGCTCGTGTGGCTGCTCGCGTTCCCCTGTGCGGTGGAGGCGGCGCCGGCGGAGCGAACGGTCGCCCGCGCGACGGCGGCGTATGCCGCTGTGGAACCGAGGGGGGCGGCGGAGACGGCGCTTCCACGGGAGCCGGAGAAGACGCGGCAGTCCACCTCGAAGATATTCGATCCCGGTTACCGTTTCGGCTTCTGGGTTCTTCTCATCCTTTTTCTGGTCCTCGGGACGTGGACGGCGGCACAGTGGGTCCGGCTGAATAAATTACGGGCACGCATCGGCGAAACGGCTTTTCTTCGCATCGCCTTCGACGAGACCGAAGAGCCGATGCTGGTGCTGCGCCCGTCCCTGCGTGCGGTCGAAGCCAACCTTGCCGCCTCCGCCACTTTCGGTTACGACGGGGACGAGTTGCGCGGGATGCCGCTGCGCGCCTTGCTCGGTACGGCCGCGTTTCCGCGCTTCGTAGAGGCGTCGCGCCGGGCGCTGCGGACGGGCCGTGAGGAGGTGGACGTGACGCTGCTCTCGCATACGTCCGAATGGCTCCCCGCCCGCGCCACGCTTCGCGCTTTCGGCGAAGGCGAAGCGCGTCGCTTGCTCGTCGCCTTTCGTCCGGCGTCCGCATCGACTTCCGAACCGGATTCATTGGCCACGTCGTCCGAAGCCACGTCGTCCGAAGCCACGTCGTCCGAAGCCGCGTCGTCCGAAGCCACGTCG
>JALSSK010000326.1 GCA_026984335.1 Rhodothermales bacterium | reverse complement strand
TGATGAAGACGGGTCCGCCCGAGGCGACGGACGAACGCAGGAATGCCATCGGTATTCTCGGATGCCTTCGACGTTCCGCCTGCCGGGCGATTATTTCAAGAAGAGATACGGCTTCCACGTCTCATCCACGGCGCCCACATAATCGCGGATGAACATGATATGGCTGGGGCGAAAGGGCTTGCGCCGGAGCGTCATACGGGCCTCCTCGGGCGTGCGGTTGCCTTTGCGGTTGTTGCACGGCACACAGGCCGCCACAAGGTTCTCCCACGCATCCGGACCGCCCCGCGACTTCGGGAGGATGTGATCGATGGTGAGGCGATCCCGGCTTCCGCAATACTGACACCGGAACCGGTCGCGCCGGAGCACATTTTTGCGCGAGAGCAGAATGCGCTTGTACGGCACGGTGACGTACGCCTTGAGGCGGACGATGCTCGGCCAGGGGAGCCGGCAACTCGGCGAGCGTAGATACCGCTCCGGCCGCGCCTCGACGAGGTCCGCTTTCTGAAGCAATACCAGGATCGCCGCACGCTGCACACTGCAAATCGTCAGCGCGCGGTAATCCTGATTGAGTACGAGCACGTGTCCGGTCATACCGGCGACCCTCCGCCCCGGACGAGACGAGACGTCTCGAAGCCACATGCTTCACGGAGCCCTGGGCCCCGGTGAGGGGACACGCCTGAAGAGGCAAAAAAGACCGTCCTGAAAGCTGATCCTCCTTCGTTTTTGGATGGGAAGAAATTTTATCGGCGAGGAGCCATAACGGTTCCCGGACCGATCGCGCCCCGGAGCTTGCCAAATCTAAGAAAGAGCTGTTTTTAAACGAAAGAGTCAGGCAATTATTTTACCGTTGCGTCCCCACGACCGCCGCGCCCTCGTCGAGCACCGTCACCGGATCGCCCACGCGGATCGTGCCCGACCCGCCCGGTATCAGGTTCTGCCCGAAATACACCTTTCCGTTTTTTCTCCGGTACGTCGCCAGGGTGTGCAGCGGCTCGCGCCCTCGCGCGCCCGTCTCCGGATCGGTCGTCGTCACCACGCACCGGGCGCACGGCTTGACGACGTGGAAATCGACCGTCCCCGCGCGGATCGTGCGCCAGCGATCCTCGGCGTACGGCTCCGCGCCCGCGACGACCACGTTCGGCCGAAACCGGCGCATGGGCAGAGGCGCGTCGAGACGGCGGTTGAGATCCTCGAGCGAGGCCGTGGTGGTCAAAAGAAGCGGAAAACCGTCGGCAAAGCTTACGTGGGACGCCCCCACGGCATAATCCGGGTCGACGGGGCGCACGGTGTGCCCGGACATATAGACGAGCCGCGCCTCCACACCGAGATATTCGGAGAACCAGCGGTGCGCGTCGGCGTCGGCGACCGTCCCCGCCACGCGGTCTTTCCAGAGGGTCACGGTGAGGCGCGACGCCCCGGAGCCGGGTGTCGGGACGTCGAGCGGGGCGCGGCCGGGGGCGCGCACCCGGAGGCCTCCGCCGGCAGGCATCGCCGCGATGCGTCCCAGGCGGGGCAGCTCGCGCTGGGTGAGGGCCGCGCCGTCCGGACGGACGAGCATCCACCGACGGTCGTGCCGGAGGCCGCGGGGCTCCACCTCCGCCGAAGGCACGACCCACCCCCGCGTCGACTTGATCGGATAGACGATGAGCGCCTGAACGGAGAGCATGGCGGGGTCCGTCAGGGGTTGAGGACGGCGCGCGCGCGGATCGCGCCGAGGTGGGCGTCGAGCGTGACGAGCGCGTCGAGGATCGTCTCGGCGGCGGCGACGAAGAACTCCGGCGAGATGCGCGCAAAGTCGTCCGACGGGCGGTGATAGTCCGGGTGGTCCTCGACGCCGAAATATACGAACGGGATGCCGGCCTCGAAGAACGCGCCGTGGTCCGAGGCCGAAGTCCAGTCGTCGTGCCCGAGTTCGGGGCGGTCGTGTCCGAAGCGTAGGGAGACGGCGCTCCGCCGGGCCGCCTCGGCGAGGTACGGCTTGAGGTACGGCGCCTGATAGGTTCCGGCGGCAAAAAGCTCTCCTTTCTCGCTTCGGCTCACCATGTCGAGGTTGACGTCGAGGACGAGGGCGGCGGGATCCACGGGAGGATCCTCCAGGAAAGCGCGGGCGCCGCGCAGTCCCGCTTCCTCGGCATCGAAGGCGGCGAAAAGGATCGAGTGAGCGGGCGGATGAGCTTTGAAAAACGCAGCCGCCTCGAGAAGGACCGCCACCCCCGAAGCATTATCGTCCGCGCCGTTATAGACCTCTCCCCCGCGCACGCCGAGGTGGTCGAAATGGGCGGAGACGACCATGAAAGAGTCGGGGCGCTCGGTCCCGCGCACGAAGCCGAGCACATTCCCCCCCTC
>JALSSK010000325.1 GCA_026984335.1 Rhodothermales bacterium | reverse complement strand
TGGGCCCGCGCCTCGGCGATGGCTTTGGCGATGCGGGCGCGCTCTTTGGTGCGCATAAACTGGAGATCCTCTTTGAGCTTCTGAAGCCCTTCCTCGGTGAGATAGACGGTTTTTTGCTTTTCCATAAAGACCCGGGTTGCTGACGAGAGATCGCTGGCCCGAAGGCGAAGCCAATAAAAAAGAGAACGCCACGGCCTGAAGAGCGGCTGCGGCGAGCGATGTCGGCATATATGTGCGGATTCGGGGCAGACCACCCTTCATCCGGGACAAGCTTGCACGCGCATGTCCCGCGCCGGGATCCCGTCAGGTAGAAAAAAAAGGGTTTCGGGGGGGCTCCTACCATCCGCGCGTTTTCGAGGCGTCTCGGGGAGCGGGCGTTTCTGCGCCCGAGGACGGGAGCAGGCGACGGGCGGTCCAGTAGGCGGCGCGCCAGTACGGTTCGTCGAGCCGCGAGATCATAACGCCCCCGCTGCTCGACGCGTGGACGAACTCGCCGCAACACAGATAGATGCCGACGTGCCGGGTGCGTTTCCCTTCGGTGTGGAAAAAGACGAGGTCGCCGGGGCGGAGGTTCTCCTTCCCGATAGCCGTTCCCGCTCGCACCTGCTCGGCGGTGGTGCGGGGGAGGCGGAGACCGAAGACGTCGGCGTACATGCGTAAGGTGAGGCCGGAGCAGTCCACGCCCTCCCGTGTGACGCCGCCCCACACGTGCGGCGCGCCCATCCACGACCGCGCTTCGGTGCGGAGGAGTGTCTCCACTTCGGCCTCGGGCAGCGCATCCGCGCGCGGTTCGGGGCGGAGCTTCGCCGAGGTGGCGCACCCGGCGGCGACCGTCGCGGCGAGGGCGAGGGGGACGGCGGCGCGGAGCGTGCGGGAAAGGCGGGTGCGAGGGCGCATGAGGGGCGGGGCCGGCGGGCGGCGTCTTCGGTTGCGGTCCGGGAGGTTCTCGCAAGATACATACCACCGCCGCGCGGGGAAACACCCCGTTCGTCCGGCAAAGGGTTCGCCGGGCGATTCGATGCGGCGGGCGGGGAACCGAGCCGGACCGGGTCGTTTAAATCCATTGTTTCCATTTCATCAGCCCCGCCGACGATGCATACCCGAAGAGACCTCTTTTGGACGGCGCTGTTCGCCTTTGCGGGCGGCTTCACCGCCGGATTGTTGTGCGCTCCGCACTCCGGGCGCAAGTCGCGTGAGATCATTGCCGGGCGGGTTCGGGCCGAGGGCCGCCGCCTCGAGCAACAGCTCCGCGCGATGGAGGAGCAGCTGGCCGCGCTCGAAGCGCAGGTGGCGGAGACCGGCCGCGAGGTGAGCGAGAAGGTGCGGGAGACTGCCGAGCGGGTGGTGGATCAGGTGACGCCCTCGCTGGCCGATGATCCGGAAGCGTGGCGTGTGAAAGACGAGGAGCTCACGCGCGATCTGCGCCGGATGCCGCGCCGTTGACGGCCCTGTGGCGCACGGTGGATCAAAGCGCCGCCTTCCCCGGTTGAAGACAGCCATCCGAAAGCATGGCCCGCCCGATCACCGGCAACCCACTCACCGGAAACCCACGTACGCAATATGCCCTATCCCGAATCTCTCGTAGCCCCGATGCGGGCCGAACTGACGCGCCTCGGCGTGGAAGAATTACGCGACGCCGCAGCCGTGGACGCCGCCTTCGAAGCCGCCGAGGATCAGACGATGTTGCTCGTCATCAACTCCGTGTGCGGCTGCGCGGCGGCCAATGCGCGCCCGGCGGTGGCCCTCTCGCTGCAGAGCCCCGTCCGTCCGGATCGCCTCGCCACGGTTTTCGCCGGGCAGGACCTCGACGCGACGGCGCAGGCGCGGCAGTACCTCGCCGGCATCCCGCCCTCCTCGCCGTTCATCGCGCTCTTCAAGGCGGGCGACCCGGTGTTTGTGCTCGAGCGCAGGCACATCGAGGGGCGTTCGGCCAGCGCCATCGCAATGGACCTCGTGAAAGCGTATCAGGCGTTCTGCGGAGAAGACGAAGGTGAGGCGCCCGCGCCTCCCGTAGAGTCTGAAGCGCCGTCCGCCGAGACGCATCTGCCGCCCACCTTCCGGTCGATCCTCTGAGCCTTGCCCGGCGAATTCATCTCCTAAGAAGCCGACTTTCCTCGGGAGGTCGGCTTTTTTTCTTATGTTGTCGGCCCTTCGTTCATCGAACCTCGGGAGATCATGTCTCTTCTGAAAAAATCCGGACGACTGAAGAAGGAACTGGGGCTATTCGACGTCTACGCCATCAGCACGGGGGCGATGTTTAGTTCGGGTTTTTTTCTTCTTCCCGGTCTGGCTGCAGCCAGGACGGGCGCTTCGGTCGTGCTGGCCTATCTCATTGCGGGCGTGCTGATCCTGCCGGCCATGTTCAGCAAGGCCGAACTGAGCACGGCCTTGCCCCGGGCCGGAGGCACGTATTACTTCCTCGACCGGAGCCTGGGGCCCATGCTCGGAACCATCGGGGGGCTGGGGACCTACCTGGCGCTTACGCTCAAAACGGCCTTCGCGCTCGTCGGGATCGGGGCCTATGCGTCGCTGTTCATTGAACTGCCCATCAAACCCGTGGCCATCGTTCTGACGGCGCTGTTTGTCGGGATCAATATCCTCGGGGCGAAAGAGACGAGCGGGCTGCAACGCTGGCTGGTCGTGATCCTGATCTCGGTGCTGGCTCTTTTCCTGCTTCAGGGCTTTCACGAGATCATCTTCGAGCAGCCTCGCGCGGTGACGCGCAGCCGTTTCACGCCGTTCCTGGCGTTTGGTATGGAGGGGTTGCTGGGCACCGTAGGGTTCGTCTTTGTCTCGTATGCGGGGTTGACCAAGGTGGCCAGCGTGGCCGAAGAGGTGAAGGATCCGGAGCGGAACATCCCGCTGGGCATGATCCTGTCGCTGGCCTCGACGTCGCTGGTCTACGTGGCGGGGGTGTTCATCATGGCAGCCGTGCTCGATCCGGTATCTTTTCACTCCGACCTCACCCCTGTGGCGACGGCGGCGGAAGCCTTCTTCGACTGGCTGCCCCATCCCTTCGGGCTCGTGCTCATCGTGGCGGCGGCGCTGGCGGCGTTTGCCTCCACGGGCAATGCCGGGGTGCTCTCGGCCTCGCGGTATCCGCTGGCCATGGCGCGGGATCGGCTCCTGCCGGACGTCTTCGCGCGGCTCGGTCGCTTTCATACCCCAACGTTCGCCATCCTCGCCACGGGCGCGCTGATGGTTTTTTTCATCCTCGCGCTGGATGAAGAAGGGATCGCCAAACTGGCCAGCGCTTTCCAGTTGTTCATCTTCATGCTCGTCAGTCTGGCCGTCATCGTCATGCGAGAGAGCCGGATTCCGTCGTATGATCCCGGTTATCGCTCGCCCCTCTATCCCTGGATGCAGGTGGGCGGGATCCTCATATCGATCGTGCTGATCGCGTATATGGGATGGATGGCGATCTTCTTCACGCTGGGGATCGTGTTGCTGTGCCTGGTCTGGTATTTCAGGTATGCCCGGCCGAGGGTTGTGCGGGACGGCGCCGTCTACCACTGGTTCAAGCGGCTGGGAGAACGGCAATATGAGGACCTCGACCGGGAGTTTCGGACCATTTTGAAAGAGAAGGGGCTGCGGGCCGACGATCCCTTCGACGAGGTGGTCGCCCGGGCACAGGTGCTCGACTTGGAGGCCGGCGAGACGTTCGAGGACCTGATCCGGAAGGCGGCTTCCTTGCTCTCGGAACGTCTCCCGGCGCCCTCCGAAAAGCTGGTCGAGGGGTTCTTGCACGGCACGCGAACCGGGGCCACGCCGGTCGCCGGAGGAGCGGCGCTTCCACACCTGCGCGTGCCCGGCATCTTTCGCCCCGAAATGGTGCTGGCCCGAGCCGGGACTGGTCTGAGCGTTGGGGTTGTGGATGCCCTCGGAGGCGAGGAAGCCATCCACGAGGTCCACGCCGTATTCATGCTCGTCAGCCCCGAAGACAACCCCGGCCAACACCTTCGGATGCTGGCGCAGCTCGCCAACCGGATCGACGAACCGGACTTTTTGGAAAACTGGCTCCGGGCGCGCAATGCGGCGCATCTGAAAGAGCTGCTCCTCGGAGACGCGCGGCACCTCACCCTGAGGCTGCGCTCGACCGAGCCTACGCGGGAACTCATCGGCAAGGCGCTGAAGGAGTTGTCGTTGCCCCGAAACTCGCTCGTCGTTATCATCCGACGGGGAGATGACATGATCGTCCCGCGAGGAGAGGCAACCCTTCAAGAAAACGATCGGATCATTATCATCGGAACCCCCGACGCTCTGAGAGACCTGAGGTCGAAGTACGTAGCCGGGCATTGAGGGGATACCTCCGGCCCTTCCCGCAACCTTGAAGGAGAAGATCTTGACCGAGCAAATCGTCATCGGCATCGTCAGCGTCATCGTGCTCGGGATCAGCGCGCAGTGGATCGCATGGCGGTTTCGTATGCCCTCTATCCTCCTGCTCCTGATCTTCGGGTTCCTGGCCGGGCCGGTTACGGGATTGCTTCCGCCCGCCTCGCTCCAGGGCGACTGGCTGTTTGCGTTCGTCTCGCTGTCGATCGGGATCATCCTCTTCGAGGGGGGCCTGAGCCTGCGCCTGTCCGAATTGCGGGAGGTAGGCAAGGTGGTCTTCAACCTGATCACGGTGGGCGTGCTGGTCACGTGGGTGTTTGCCGGATGGGCCGTGCACTACTTCGGCGGGTTCAATGTGGGCCTGTCCGTACAGATCGGGGCCATCCTGACCGTCACCGGGCCGACGGTGGTGATTCCGCTCTTGCGGCACGTGCGGCCGGCCGGACGGGTGGGCGCCATCGCGAAGTGGGAGGGCATCACCGTCGATCCGGTCGGCGCGATCCTGGCCGTGCTCGTCCTCGAAGCGATCCTGCTGCTGAGCCAGTCCGTGCCGGTGGTGGGGGAGAGCGGAGACATCGGGAACGCGGTGTTTCATGCCGTGGAAGGCCTGCTCCTGACCATCTCGATCAGCGTGGGCATCAGCGTCATCGGCGCGGCGCTGCTGATCCTGCTTTTGCACCGCCGCCTCGTTCCGGATTATCTCCAGAGCCCCATCGCGCTGATGGTGGTCGTGGGGACGTTCGCCCTCTCGAACGTGTTGCAGGAGGAATCGGGGCTGCTGGAAGTGACGTTGATGGGCATCATGATGGCCAATCAAAAGTACGTGCCCGTCCGTCGGATCACCGAGTTCAAGGAAGATTTGCAGGTCCTGCTCATCGCCTGTCTTTTCATCGTTCTGAGCGCGCGGCTCGAACTCGATGCGCTCAACTATATCAATGAGGGCACGCTGATTTTTCTGGGGGTGCTGATTCTTTTCGTGCGGCCGGCGGCGGTCTTTCTCTCTACGCTGGGGACGAATCTGAACTGGCGGGAGAAGGTCTTCCTTTCCTGGATGGCGCCCCGGGGTATCGTGGCGGCGGCGGTGGCCTCGCTCTTCGCGTTCCGTCTCGAATCCATTTATCCGAGCGAAGTGGAAGGGCTGGTGCCGACGGTCTTCCTGGTGATCGTGGGGACGGTGACGGTGTACGGCCTGACCATCTCTCCGCTGGCCCGCTATCTCAAACTGGCCGAGCCCAACCCGCAGGGGGTGCTCATCCTCGGCGCGCACCTGTGGGCGCGACGCATCGCGCAGGTGCTCCAGGATCTCGGCTTCAAGGTCTACCTGATCGACTCGAATGCCGACAACATCGAACGGGCCCGCCGCAGCCACCTTCCCGCCTCGGTCGTCAATGCCCTCTCGGAGTCCGTGCTCGATGAACTCGACCTGAGCGGCATCGGACGGTTTCTCGCGCTGACGCCCAATGACGAGGTGAATGCCCTGGCCGCGCTGCACTTTGCGGAAATCTTTGAAAGCACGTCGGTATTTCAACTGGCCGGCCGGACGGAGGAGGGCAACGCTGAGCGCAGCGCGCTGCCGGCGCATCTGCGGGGACGTCCACTCTTTGGCGGAAAGGTCACCTTCTCGATGCTTAACGATCGCTTTAACAAAGGAGGCGAGATCTCGGTCATAGACGTCACCGAGGACGTGCCCTATGAAGCGCTGGTCGATGCATATGATGGAGACGTGGTGTTGCTTTTCGTGGTGCGGAACGGCGAACTGATCGTCCATGCGGAGGAGAGCCAGCTGACGCCGCAGCCGGGAGACAAAGTGATCGTTTTCCTCCCGCCCCAGGCCAGAGAGAAAGCCGAAGCGGAAGAAGTATCTTTCGAGGAACTGACGACGCACGCTTTTGTGGTGGATCTGGTCGAGCCGTTGCCTTTCGAGGCCATTGTGGAGGAGGTTTCGGCGCAGCTGGCTCAGCGTCTCCCCGTGACGGCGGCACGTCTGGAGAAAGGGTTCCTCGACGGCGCCCGCTATGGCGCGATGCCGGTGACGCACGGGGTGGCGTTGCCTCACCTCCGGGTGCCGGAGATCGACGAACCCGAACTGGTGCTGGTCCGCTGCCGGGACGGCATATGCATCACGCTGCAGGATGAAGACGGCGAGCACGAGTCCGAGCCGGTCTATGCGATCTTCTTCCTGGTCAGTCCGGAAGAGAAACCCGGGAAGCACCTGCGCACGCTGGCCAATCTGGCCTCCCGCATCGACGAACCCGATTTCATGGATCGCTGGCGCAATGCCCGGGACGAGGTCGAACTCAAGGAGACCCTGCTCGACCGGGACCATTACGTGGCCTTCACGCTGCGCTCCGACGACGAGACGGCCGTCTTCATAGGGCGCGACGTCGAGGACCTGGAACTGCCTCCCGGGTCTTTCGTGGCGCTCGTGCAGCGGCACGGCAAGCAGTTCACCCCGAGCGGGTACACCCAGTTGATGGAGGGCGACCGGCTCATCATCATCGGAGAGGCGACGGCGATCCGCGCGCTCAAGGCTCGTCTTTCTCTGTCCAAGCGTACGGCGACGTCTTGACTGCCTCCGGGATGCGCCCTCCTCCGGGACGCGCCCTCCTCCGGGAGCGCTCCCATGCTTCCGCCCTCCTGGGGAGTGACGAGCCGTTGGGGCGCCGTTCAGCCGGGCCGAGCCTCGAGGAGCCGGTCGCGCCGGAGCACGAGCAGCACGTACGTCGCACCGGCTCCGGCGAAGGCCGCCGTGGTGAGGACCGGCCGATGGAAGGTGAGGGAAACGCCGAGAAGGAGCAGTCCGGGGAGGCCGAAGATGAGATACCGGAGATAGGGTCGCGCGAGGGCGCCCCAGGAGACGCCGGAGAGGCGCGTCAGGATCACGATCTGCGCGGCGCGCGCGGCGCCTCCGGCCAGACCCAGCGCGGCCAGGCACACGTCGGCGTCGCCGGTGCGTGCGCCCGCGTAGAGCGCGGCGGCCAGGACGACGAACATACCGAGGCTCACGGCCAGGTCGAGACGCTGACGTTCGAGCACGTCGAACAGGCGGGTCAGCGGGGAGGCGACGGCCGAGAGGAAGAGCCACGGGCCGAGGTACTGCACGTACCGCCCGCTCGTTCGCCACGCGGCGCTGAAGACGAAGTCGAACACGTCGGGTCCGGCCAGCAGAAGCGCGAGGGTTGGAAAGAGGCCGATCATCACGAGCCGCCGGTGCACCGTGGCGGTCAGCCCGGCGAGTGTTCCGTCGCGGTGGGCCTCGGCGGCATGGACGAAGAAGACCTGCGCGACGGCGGCCCCGACGAGGCTCAGCGGAATGAGCATCGCGTTGAAGGCCAGCCCGAAGAGCCCGACGACGGACTGTCCGAAGAAGGGGAGCAGCAGAAAGAACGGCATCCGGGTGAGGAGGGCGCTCAGGAGCGTGGAGGGCATCGAGAAGAGCGGGAAGCGCCGGTAGCGCCGGGCGAGATCACGCAGGTGGAACCCGCGAAACGCTTCCCGGAAGAGGGCGCCGCTTCGGCGGAGGGCGGCCCACAGAAGGAGCGCGGCCGCGACCATGTTCCCGAAGACGAAGCCGCCGATCAGCCCGCCGGCGCCCGCCTGGATCGGCGGCAGTCCCGCCCCGATGCGCGCCGTGACCATGGCCCCCGCCTGTGTGGCCTGCGCCGCCGAGATGGGACGGAAGCGTTTCGCCCGGGTGAGCCAGAGCTCGGAGAGCCGGGCCGCGCGCATGATGAGCAACGCCGGCGGGAGGAGCCAGAGCCAGGAGGCCAGCGCCGGCGCGCCGAGGAAGCCCGCGAAGGCCTCGCGCCAGGGGAGAAGAAGGCCCGTGAGCGCCACGAAGGCGGCGACGAGCACCGCCGCGAGGCCGAGCACCGACGCCGCCTCACGGTCGGATTCGGGCAGCATCAGCGCGTCTTCATACCGGAGGGAAGAGATTGGGATGAGCACGCCGAGGAGCGCCACGAAGACGTCCGCCAGCCCGAACGCCCCGGGGGTGTACAGGCGCGTGAGGACGGGTTTGGCGAGGTAGGCAAGGAGGAGCGCCGTCGCAGCGCCGGAGAGGAGCGTGAGCACCGAGGCGCGGAAGCCGCCGGGCGCGATCAGACGTTTGTGCCACGCAAGGGGACCCTTCGTCATGCGTTGTCAGCCTCCGGCCGGGGGGACACGGTACACGGTCCATGCATCGTTGCGGTAGACGGCGCGAAACCCCGCGCGCGAGGGGAGCGGGGCGTGCCGGACGACGTACCCGAAACCGTAGCGTTCGGAGAGGCGGCGGAGGTCTTCCGCGCTCAGCGCCTCATATGCCGCGTCGAGGACGGGAAGAAGCGACGCCCCGCCGCGCTCGGGAGACGGCGCAGGCGCGAGGTCGGCCAGCCGTCGGCGCCACTCGTACATATAGCGGTCCTGAAAAGGAAAGGCCTTGAAGTTAACCACGATGGCGCGCTGGGCCTGGCTCCGGAAGCCGGAGAACGAAGGCGGCACGGCAAAAATCACGTCCGTCGGCGTCTGCGTGCGCACCCACCGCTCCAGCCGCTCGACGGGGGCGCCCTGCCGCGCCAGCGGGTAGATGCGCTCCGTCACGAAGTCTTTCCCCGTAATCAAACCGACGAAGACGACGGTCCAGCCGGCCAGCATCAGCAGCGCGGGCCACGGTTTCATCATCGTCCGGCGCAGCCGCTGCCACGGACGGTTGGGCAACCACAACGAGACGGCGCCCGACGCGACGATGACAAAGAGCACCTTCGCCATCACGGTTAACTTGAAGAGCTGAAGTTTGGTGATGAAAAGCGCGGGGCGGACCTCGGTGAAGACGTATCCGACGCCGCACAGCACGGCAATCATCAAAAGCGCGCCCACGAGCAGGGGCAGGTGTGCGAGCTTTTTGCGGACGGCAGGGAAGGCGAGGGCGAACAGGGCGACGGCCGCGAGCGCGCCGAACCGGATCGCGGCATGGGTGGGGAAGGAGTCCGGGAGATAGTGGTGCGGGGCGCGGAAGGCGGCCAGGATGTAGAAGAGCGACGGCGCGTCCTCCGGAGGGGGGACGGTTCCGGTGAATTGCTGGTAGAGGAGCGGAAGCAAGACGGGGGCGGCGAAGACGACGAAAAGCCCTCCGAAGAGCGCCGCTCTCCGAAACATTGTCTCACGGTTCTCCGGCTCGAGGCTCTGGAGGAGGAGGACCAGCCCGAAAAGGCCCGCCAGCTGAAGCGCGACGAGGGGTTGCATCCATGCGGCGAGGCCGAGCAGCGCGGCAGCCCGCACCGGGCGGGCGTGCATCAAGGCGTAGACGCCCCATAGCCCCAGCCCCCAGCCCAGCATGCTGGGCACGAGCATCCGGTGCGCGAGGTCGTTCCCCCCGAGCGTCCACTGCGGCGTCAGCACCAGCGCGACGATCACCGACAGCGCGGCGGCCAGCCGGTCGCGCGTGAAGGCGTGGGCCAGCGCATAGACCGCCGAGGTCAGGAGCAGCCACGCCGCCGTATAGACCAGCAACACCGCCATCCACACCGGAACCATCGACGCCAGCCCCTCCAGCAACCCGACAAAATACGTCCGCACGTGAAAGCCCGACGTCTGCGTCCGTACGAACCAGTCGTGCTCGAAGAGACCGGGATGGAGCCGCCCGAGCAGGTTCGGCAGAAACTCGTCCTGATCGCTCTGGCCGAAGTCATAGCCGAAGCGAAGAAAGTAGAGGAGCGACGCCGCCAACGTGGCGAAGAGCGGCTCGGCATAAGAACGGGGCGTGTCGGAACGCATGGCGGCACCTGCCGGCGAGGATCGGCGCGTCTCCTTTCGCCTCTCGGGGGAGTCGCCTTTCGGGCGGAGAGGCGCAGAGGGCCGGAAACCGGGCACGGGTTCGAGGGCAACTCCTTTTTCCTTCGAACGACCGGCCTCGCGCTTAAACTCGTTTCAATGAATAAAGCACGCGCAACGCCCTGGGGCGGATCTTCTCCAGGCGAAAATACGGGGTGAGCGTGGGGCTGAAGCGACGTTTGAATTCGGCAATAGACGGGGTGTTCGCGCCCACGAAGTCGAACGTCGTGAGGCCGTCGGCATGGAGGCGGGGCAGCATCTCGCCGAGGAGGACGGTCATGGCGGGGCCGGGCCGGCTGCCGGCGACCCAGTAATGCGCGGTGTGTCCGTCGTGGAGGATGGCGACGGCCGCTTCGGGGGAGGCGCCGCCGGTGGGTGTGGCCGTGAAGATACGAACCAGCTTCTCTTCGCGCATCCGCTCGATGAAAGGAACGAGGTTGTCGGGCGGCAGGGGGAGGGCGCGCCCCCGCTCCGCATACCGTTCGGCCAGCAGCTCGACCACGGAACTCGCTTCGGGCGCATCGGCCAGCACGCGGTAGCGCCCCCGCGCTTTCCGAAAGGTGCGCCGCGCCCCGCCCGACCATCGGGCCGTGAGCGCCGGCTCTTCGGCGAGCGCGAGGCGGTAGGTGTACAACGGGGCGGCGCTCCATCCGCGCCACTGGGCCGGGCGCACGTCCGGCAGCGTCGGGGGAAGGTGCAGGCGCGCGACGTCGAGGCGGGCCTCCAGCGCGCCGAGAATCGCCTCGAATGCGGAGCTTCGGGCGTGAATCGCCGCTTCGCCCGGCGAGGCGCGGAAAAGCAGAGGCGTGAAGGCGGTGAACGGCGGGACGACGCCTTCGTGGTACGGTCCGCGTTTCCGACGGAAGATGAGCGCGCCTG
>JALSSK010000324.1 GCA_026984335.1 Rhodothermales bacterium | reverse complement strand
GCCCTCGCCATCCTCCTTGCGCTCTGGCTGATGCGTTCGGCCGCGCAACGCACCACGGAGCTCGTCCAGAGAGAATCACGGGCCCTGCCCGACGCCGATCTCGCAGCGCTCCCGGAGGGCCAGGATCCTGCCGGGCTCCCGAACGGCGCCGCCGACGTGAACCGCCGGCTCGCCGCTCCTCAGGAGGAAGAGTTCATCCTCGTCGAAGACATCTACACGAGTAAGCTCTCCGCCGAAGCCAAGGCCCGGATCAAGGCCAAGCACAAGCTCTTCGAAGAGATCAAAGAGCAGATCGCCAAGCATCCCGAGGACACCGCAGAACTGCTCATCTCGTGGATGGCCGAGGACCCCCAGCCGGTAGCAGCCTGACCTTCCCCGTCCTCCCCTACCTCATTCCGCAGACTGCCCATGCCCGAAGCCGTCGAAACCCTAGAGAAAGCCCCTGAGGCGAACGATACGCCGGATTACGCCGCAATCTCCAAGAGCCTCTCCGGAGCCAAGAAAGCAGCCATTCTGCTCGTATCCATCGGCACCGAGGCCGCCAGCGCCGTCTTGCGCGCCCTTCCCGCCGAGGAAGTCGAGCGCATCTCCATCGAAATCGCCAAGCTTCGGAACGTATCGAGCGATCTCGTCGAGACGGTCTTGTTCGAGTATCGCGACATGACCATGGCGCACGACTACATCACGCAGGGCGGCATCAACTTCGCGCGCGAGGCCCTCCAGAACGCCCTCGGCCCGCGCCGCGCGGAAGAGATCATCATGAAGATCGAGGCGGCCATGCAGGTCTCGGCCTTCCACCTGCTTCAAACCGTCGAGACGAGCCAGTTGGCCAACTTCCTCAAGAACGAACATCCGCAGACGGCTTCGCTCATCCTCGCCAACCTCAACCCCAGAAAAGCCGCCGACATCATCGGTCACTTCGATCAGGAGCTTCAAAACGAAATCATGTACCGCCTCGCGACGATGGGCAAGACCTCTCCCGAGCTCCTGCGCGACATCGAGGAGGTGATCCGCGACCAGATCGGTTCGGTCATCGGAACGGAGCTGAGCATGCAGGGCGGCATCGAAAAGGTGGCGGAGATCCTCAACAGCATCAGCCGCACCGCCGAACGCAACATCATGGAGGGCATCCGGGAGCGCGATCCGGAACTGGCCAACAGCGTCAAGGGGCTCATGTTCGTCTTCGACGACCTCGTCAACGTGAACGAACGCGACCTCCAGCGGCTCCTCGTCGAAGTCGAGCAGAAAGACCTGGTGCTGGCGCTCAAGGGCGCTTCGCCGGACCTGCAGGAGAAGATGCTCAAGAACGTCAGCGAGCGGGCGGCGGCCATGATCCAGGAAGAGATCGAACTGATGGGGCAGGTGCGCGTGCGCGACGTGGAGGAAGCCCAGCGCCGCATCCTCGAGGTGGCTCAAACCCTCGAAGAACAGGAGGAAATTACGCTCTCCCGCTCGAAGGACGACTACGTATAGACCCGTTCATGCCGGTTGACGGATCGATCAGGCCGGTCGTCGTCTACTCGATCGATCGCCCTTTCGAACGATCGATCTTTCGCTCCTTCATGCTCCCAACGTTTCACACGACCGATGCATACCCTTCCCAGAATCATCAAGTCGGACCAAGCGCAGGTTTTCGAGGCTCCCGAGGCCCTGGCTTCCGAGCGGCTTCAACGCCGCATCCCGCGCGCCCGCATCGCAGTCGCGCCCGTGGAGGCGCAGGAGGAGACGCCCTATCGGCTGAGCGGCGTCGTGCGACGGAACGAGGCGGCCCTGCTCGCCGAGCCCTTCGAGTTGCCCGTCCTCGCTCCGGATCCCGAGTTCCCGCCGGCCGCCCCGGAGCCCGAACCCGAGGAGCCGGTGGAGCCGCCCCCGCCGCCGCCCGTGGACCCCGAAGCGCTGAAGGCCGAGTGGGATGCCGCCTGGCAGGCGCGCATGACCGAAGCGGTCGAGCAAGCGCGGAAAGAAGGCTATGACGCCGGACGCGCCGAGGCGGAAGAAGCGCTCCGCGCAGAGGTCGCATCCGCAAAAGCCGCCTTCGTCGCGGATGCCGCGCGCCTCCAGGAAGCCTGGCGGGCATTCATGGAAAAAGCCGAACCCATGCTCGCTCATCTGGCCTTCACCACGGCCGGCGCCATCCTCGACGCGCCGCTTCCCACCGATGTCAAGGACCTCGCCACCCGGGCCCTCTCCAGGGCCGTCGACCGTCTGGCCGGTGAAGCGCAACTGCGCATCAGCCTCCACCCCGTGGACCTGCTCCGCCTTCGGGAATCCGGCCTGGCGGACGAACTTTCCGCCGCGCATCCCGGCCTCGAATGGGATTCCGACGAAAGGCTCCGGGAAGGCGACTGGATCGTGCAGTCGCCCGCCGCCATGATCCGCCGCGTCAAAGAAGAGCTTCTCGAAACGCTGCGCGAGCGCCTGGGTCTGCCCCCGCTCGACCACTGATCCGCGCCGGCGCCGTTCCCTTTCCATCGCCTCGAACCCGCAACCCATGAGCCATCTCGCCCACTGTCTCGAAGACGTCCTTGCCAACCCCGTGCACATGCTCCATTTCGGGAAAGTGCAATCCGTGATCGGGCTTCTGGTGGAGGCCAGCGACGTGCACGCCGCCGTCGGTGAGTTGTGTTTCATCTATGAGCGGGACGTCCGTGACGGGCGGCGGGTGCCGGCGGAAGTCGTGGGGGTGCGGGGCCGAACGTCGGTGCTCATGCCGCTCGAACAGACTGCGGGGTTGCGCGCGGGATGCCTGGTGCAACGTTCGGACCTGCCCCTCTCCGTGGCGGTGGGCGAGGCGCTCCTGGGCCGTGTCATCGACGGACACGGCCAACCGCTCGACGGCAAGGGCCCGCTCCTCCTCGAACACGAACAGCCCGTCCACGCCGAGCCGCCCTCTCCGCTCGAACGGCAGATGATCCGGGAACCGCTCCGCACCGGGGTGCGCGCCATCGACGCCTTCCTCACCATCGGCAAAGGGCAGCGCATCGGCATCTTCGCCGGCTCCGGCGTCGGCAAAAGCACGCTCCTCGGCATGATCGCCCGCCGCGCCGAAGCCGACGTGAACGTGATCGCGCTCATCGGCGAACGCGGGCGTGAAGTGCAGGAATTCATCGTGGACAACCTCGGCGAAGAAGGGTTGAAGCGCTCCGTCGTGGTGGCCGTCACCGGCGATCAGGCCGCCATGAGCCGCGTCAAAGGCGCGCATGCGGCCCTCGCCATCGCCGAGTATTTCCGGGACCGAGGCCTCGACGTTTTGCTCATGATGGATTCCGTCACGCGCGTGGCCATGGCCCAAAGGGAGATCGGGCTGGCCGTGGGCGAGCCGCCGACGACGCGCGGGTACACCCCCAGCGTCTTCGCCATGCTCCCGCGCCTGCTCGAACGCGCCGGCCCCGGCGCCGAAGGCACCATCACCGGCATCTTCACCGTGCTCGTCGACGGCGACGACATGAACGAGCCCATCGGCGACGCCGCCCGGGGCATCCTCGACGGCCACATCGTGCTCTCCCGAAAGCTTGCCCACGCCAACCATTTCCCCGCCATCGACGTGCTCCAGAGCGTCAGCCGCGTGATGCCGCGCGTCACCCCGCCCGAAGCGCGGGAGGCCGCCCACCGCGCCCGGCGCCTGATGGCCGCCTACCGGGAGGCCGAGGACCTCATTCGCATCGGCGCCTACGAGCCCGGCACGAGCCCCGAAGTCGACGCCGCCATCGCCGCGCACGTCCCCCTCAACCACTTCCTCCGTCAGAGCACCACCGAGCCCGCCGACCCCGATGCTTCCCAAACCCTCCGCTCGGTCCTACAGACGATCGGGCCCGGCGAAGCATAGACCCGCAATGCGCCGCACCCGGACGCTCGCCCGGCATCGGGCAAGCAAACCGGCCCGGTCGTCGGCGCCCTGAAACAAACGCCGGAGCTTTCTCCCCGCTTCCCCGGATTGGCCGGTCTTTTGCTTGGAATACGGACACGCAGGGTTCTCCCCGATAGTTGCGAAAAATGGCGTCATGGCAGGAAAGAAGTTCCAGTTCTCACTCGCGAGCGTGCTCCGGCTGCGAAGCCACGAGTCCAACCGCGCCCGTCGAAGGCTCACACACGCCATCGAAACGCGCAAGGCCCAGGAGGCCAAACTCGCCGAGGTGGAAACCCGCCTCGCCGAAGCCAATCTCACCGCGCCGCTCACCGGGACCGCCGGCCCCCTCGCTTTTCGACGATTCGCCGCCTACCGCACGCACCTCCAGCGCGTCCGCGACCGCGAACGTCGCGCCCTCACCCAGAAGCGCATGGACGAGGCAAACGCCCGCACCGCCCTGATCGAACGGCGGCGCGCCGAAGAGACGCTTCAGACCCTCCACGACGAGGAACGCGCCCGTCACCTGCGGGAGATCAGCGAATCCGAGATCGCTTTCCTCGACGAACAGGCCCTGCTCGGCCACTTTAGAAAACTACGATCTACCGACTCATGAAGAAGATCCTCACCATCGTAGCGATTGCGCTGCCCGCCTTCTTTCTCGGTTTCATCGGAATCTATTTTGCGATGCCGATGCTGGCTCCCGAGCGCGTCGAAGAGACCCGGCACATGCTCGACAGCCTCCAGGCGCAGTCTTCCATGGCCGGCATCGAGGACAGCACGCTCGTCGCCATGCAGTACCATGCCTTCGGGATCATCACCGATTCGCTCGATGCCTCGCTCAAGCGTCTCGATTCAAGTATGCGCGAGAGCATCCTCCAACAAGAAAAAACCATCGCGTTCCTTCGAGATTCATTGAAGATGGCGCATGAACGCCTGACGTCCACCGAACAAGAGACGTCTGAACTCCGCCGTGTGGTCGACGAGTTGAACGAGCGCCTCAAAGTCATCGAAGCCCAGCGGGTGGAAGCCAAAGATCTGAGCGCCACCCTGCCCAAACTGGAGACCGGAGAACTCAGTCCCATCCTTCAACAACTCGACATGAACGTGCTCGAGATCCTTTATTCGGAGGCTTCCGGGAGGAACCGAACGAAGATCCTCCAGGCGCTTTCCTCGGATCGGGCCGCGCGGTTCGTCAAACAACTCGTGAGCGGCAAAAGTGGAGAAGATCCGCCGCTCCCTTCATCCGCGGAGGAGGCGCCTCCCTCTTCCCCGGAACCCGTCTCCGCGCCCCCCCTGACCACCGCCAACGGAGGTTGATGATGCAGCCGGCTTCCCCTTTCCCCGCCCCCGTGGCCCGCTCCGAGCCGGACGAACCGGCCGCCTCGCCGACGGACGCGGCCGAACGCGCCGGTGGCCCCGCCTTCGACGAGGTCCTCGCCGCCGAGATCGACGCGCACGCCCCCGAGGAAACGCCCGAACAGACGGAAACGGAATCGACCGAGACGCAACGCACACCGCTCACGGCCGAGCCGACCGTCGTCCTCGGCGCGCCCGTCTCCGCCGAGGTCCCCGGCGCCGCACCTGCGGAGATCCCGTCCGACGACGCCCGGCCCGCCGGGAGCGGCGCCCCCTCGACGATCGCCCCGCCCGGAACGCTCCCCCCGGACGTCGCCCCGCCCGGAACGCTCCCCCCGGACGTCGCCCCGCCCGGAACGCTCCCCGCGGACATTGCTCCGCCCGGAACGCTCCCCGCGGAGACCACGCCCTCCCTCCCCGCAAAGGTCGCCTCTTTCGAAGAAGCGCTCCCCGGAACGAATGGCGATCCGGAACCCGAAGTGAAGCCTGCGCACGCCCACACCTCGGTGCGAACGTCCCGCCCAACCGACAGCCCGGACGGCCTCTTCGCCTCGGCGAACAAAACATCCGGGAATATGGAGGGGCTCTCTTTCGTCACGCTCCCTGCGTCTGAAGAAACACCGGCGCACGTCCCCGATGGTTCGGGGGATCCCTCCGGAAAAACGCCGAAAGACTCCGGGGAAAAAGGGTCTCGGCCGACCGAGCAGAAATCACCCTTGAAATCGCATCCGGGGGGTGAGATTCTTTCCACCGTATCCGCCGAAGCGGATGGCGAGGGTTCCTCGACCTTCTCCTCGGATACGGGCGAGGGTGAGCGCCGACAGACCGGGCGACCGACCGGGCGACCGACCGGGCGACCCGCCGGGGCCCCACGCCATGCTTCCGGCTCCGCCCGTCCGGACGGCGACGGGTCGGACCCGGTGGAGAAGCCCGACGCCCGAACGACCCCCGTGCGAAAAGAGGCCTCGGGGCCGTTGCCGCCCATGGACGAACCTTCGCCCGAGCCCTCGTCCATGGACAAGAACGCTCCCCTGCCCGACCCCGCGTCTGAAACGGACGTTCTCTCCGGCGTTGTCAAAAACGATCTTCGCGACGGCGTCAGGGTCCCTCGCGGAGTTGCCGGGCCGCTCCCGCGCGGCCCTGTCTCTGCCGCGTGGCTCCGCGCCGCGCTCCATCAGAGCGGCGGCGCACTCTCGGCGGGCGACGGGTGGAACATGCTCGAGATGAAACTCGACGACGGCGACGGCACCATGATCATCAAGGCAAGGCGGGACGCGGAGCGCGTCGCCGTCACCGTCGGTTTCAGCGATCCGCGCCTGCGCGCGCTGACGGCTGAACATGCGGACCGTCTTCAGGAAGCCCTTCGCCGTCAGTATGACGCTTCGGTGGACCTCTCGTTTACCGGCGACGGCTCCGGCGCTTCGCCCGGACGCGAGCACGCGAACGCTCCCCGGCGTCCCTCCGCCCTGCCGGCCTCGGAGCGGAACGCGGAGGCCTCCGAAGCCGCCCGCCCCCGCGCGCAGCGATACACCGACCGCAACGTGTGGGTCGGCTAACTCTTGTCCCACGACTCCCGGAACCCTTCCATGGAAATCCAGTCCCCCTTTTCTCCCGGCGAACCCGAGGCAACCGCCTCGACCACCTCCCCCGACGCCGGGTCTCAGGTGCTCGGAGAAGACGAATTCCTCCAGCTCCTCGTGACCCAGCTCAGCAATCAGGATCCGCTGAACCCGCTCGACGGGCAGGAGTTCGCCGCCCAGCTCGCCCAGTTCTCGACGGTCGAACAGCTCGTCAACATCAAGGAGACGCTGGAGGGGAACAACGCCTCCATCGACCTTCTGTCCCAGAGCACGAACGCCGGCATCGCCGCCGGCCTCATTGGCCAGACGATAGAGGCCGAAGGCAATGCCGTGGACTGGTCCGGGGAGGGCGACGTGCCGCTCGCGTTCGACCTCGGCGCCGCCGCCACGAGCGTGACCGTCACCATCCGCGACGATGCCGGAAACGTCGTTCGGACGCTCGAGGTGGGCGCGATGGGCAAGGGCGATCAGACCGTGGACTGGGACGGCAAGAACGGCGACGGCGCCGCCGTCGAGCAGGGCGTCTATACGTTCGAAGTCGCCGCCACCGACGCCGACGGCAACGCCGTCGAAGCGACGACCATGACGCGCGGCGCCGTGGACCGGGTCACGTTCGGCCTCGACGGCATCCTCCTCTGGCTCGGAGACGTTCCGGTGCCGCTCGAAATGGTCTCCAGCGTCGCCTCCTGACCCGTCCTCCCCAACGCTTCAACCGTTTTCACACGCAATCAAACCGGAAGTATCCTCATGATTCGCTCTCTACGCACCGCCGTCACCGGCCTCAAGAGCCACCAGATCCGCATGGATGTGGTCGGAAACAACATCGCCAACGTCAACTCGATCGGCTTCAAACGAGGGCGCACCGCCTTCAGCGAAGTGCTCGGGCAGAAGCTCTTCAGCGCCAACCGCGCCTCCGGTGGCCAGAGCATCAACTCCTCGTTCATCGGCTTTGGCGTCGGCGTCGCGGCCATCGACCAGAACTGGAACCAGGGCGCGCTCGAGAACACGAACATCGCCACCGACATGGCCCTCAACGGCGACGGCTTTTTTGTGGTCAACAACGGCTCGCGGACGATGCTCACACGCGCCGGAAACTTCGCTTTCGACGACCAGGGACGGCTCGTCACCAGCGCCGGCGTCAACGTGCAGGGCTACGCCGTCGACAGCGACGGAAACGTGGACACCAGCGCCTTCCGGGACGTGACCATCGACTTCGCGGTGCAGGCTCCTCCCCGTGTGACCGAGAACGTGACCGTGGCCGGCAACCTCCCTTCGGACACCCCAGAAGGCGAAACGGTCGATATCTCTACCGTCATTTACGACGAGCAAGGGCGCGCCCACAGCGTCATCGTTTCCTTCACGAAGACCGCAAACGCCAACGAGTGGGACTACGAGGCCAAATACAATGGAGACCTCTCGCCGGCGCCGTTTGCCACCGAAACGGGCACCATCACCTTCGAAGTGGACGGAACGCTTTCCTCTCCCGCCCCCATCGAACCGACCTACGACACGAATTACGTGACCAGTGGAAGCACCTTCGCCATCGCGCTCGACGGAGTCACCCAGTACAGCGGTTCGACGACCATCGGCGTGCAGGATCAGGACGGGTTCGGACGCGGCCAGGTCATCGGCTATTACATCGATTCCGACGGCATGGTGGCGCTCAACTTTTCGAACGGCGAGCAGCAAGCGCTTTACCAGCTTGCCATCGCCTCGGTAAACAATCCGAACGGCCTCGAAAACCTCGGGGAAAACTTCTACGGCCTCACCAGCGAGTCCGGCGACCCGATCTACGGGCGCGCCGGTCAGGAGATCCAGACCTCCGTGGTGGAGGGTTTCCTCGAAATGAGCAACGTGGACCTGGCCACGGAATTCACGGACATGATCGTCGCGCAAAGGGGCTATCAGGCGTCGGCGCGGGTCATCACCACGTCGGACGAACTTCTTCAGGAAACGGTCAACCTGAAGCGGTAATCCGCTCCGCCTTTTCCGAAACCCTGCGCTCGTATCGGGCGCAGGGTTTTTTTTTTGGATTGATGGGAAAAGCGCGCGCTCTTTTTTCGCCGAACGCCAAACAGGAAAAATGCCGGTTAAGAGTATCGCGAAATTGTCGATATGGTTAGCGAGGGCGGCTGCAACCCATGCGGCCTTGGTGCCCCGGAGCCCCCTTTCCGCACCGCATTTCCGCATGGGCATCTCTATCCCGGAGTCCAGGCTTCGGGTTCAGACAATCCGTCCGAGGCGCGCGCCCGCGCCATGACCCGACGGAGCGCCACCGCCTCCGGTACACGCTACCGAATGTCCATTTTCTCACATCAGTTTCGTGAGTCCCATGAGCGAATACGCAACACACAGCGAAGATCTGCTGCAGCTCGTCAGCTTCATCATTGAGAATGAGGAGTTCGGCATCGACATCCTGAACGTTCAGGAAATCATCCGGCCCGTCGCCATCACGCGCGTGCCCAACGCGCCGTCCTACGTCGAGGGCGTCATCAACCTGCGCGGTCGCATCGTGCCGGTGGTCGATCTCCGGAAACGGTTCGGCCTGCCCCCCCGCCCGACCGATCACCAGACCCGCATCGTGGTGGTCGAGCTCGAAGGCAAGGTGATGGGCTTCATGATGGACGCCGTCAAGGAAGTGATCCGGGTCAACCGCTCGGTGATCGAACCTCCGCCGGACCTGACCGTCGGCATCGACACGCACTACATCAGCGGCGTGGCCAAGCTCGAAGACAGGCTCCTGATCCTGCTCGAGCTCGAGGAAGTGCTCTCGACCGAGGAGAAAGAAGCCGTGCTCCGCGCCCAACAAGCGGTTGCCGCCTGATGATCCGTCGATTCCGTCCTTTGCTGCTTCCCGCAGCCACCGGCGTGCTCTGGATTGCGGTGGTAGGAATCGGAGTGGTGTATCTGACCGCCTACGCCAATCAACCGGGCGCGGTGGGCGAGCCCCCCTCCGACTGGCCCTACACGAGCGCCGTCATGCCCGGCTACGGAACCCCGACGCTCGTGCTTTTCGCACACCCACGCTGCCCCTGCACGCGCGCCACCATCGCGGAGCTGGGCACCCTCATTGCCCAACTCAAGCGCCCCGTACGCACCCATGTTTTCTTTTATAAACCTTCGAATAAACCGGATTCCCGGCTAAAAACAGACCTCTGGGCCAATGCGTCCGCCATTCCCGGGGTAACGCCGCACGTGGACCCCGATGGGCTCGAAGCCCGGCGTTTCGGAGCCATGACCTCCGGCCACACGCTGCTCTTCGACGAGAACCAACGCCTGCGCTTCTCCGGAGGCATCACCGGAGCACGAGGCCATCAGGGCGACAACGCCGGACGATCGGCGCTCTATGATCTGATCACCCGGGGGGAAACGGATCGCAACACTACGTTTGTCTTCGGATGCGCCCTTTACTCGAGCTCCACCCTTTCCGAACCCTTATGACACGCTTCTCCAAACATCCCACGGAGCCGGCCCTGCTCGACGAGCGCTCAGAGCACTTGTATCATGCCATGCTCAAGAATGCCTATGCGCGCACCGACCGGCTCTTCGGCGTCCTGATGGTCATCCAGTGGATCGCCGGGATCGCGCTGGCGCTGGTGGTTTCTCCGAGAACGTGGAGCGGGGCCGAAAGTCAGGCGCACGTCCACGTCTACGCCGCCATCTTCCTCGGAGGCGCCCTCTCGCTGCTGCCCGCCGCACTGGCCTTTCGCAAACCCGGCGAGGTCTATACCCGGCATGCGATTGCCATCGGGCAGATGCTCACCTCGGGGTTGCTCATCCACCTCACGGGCGGACGCATCGAGACCCACTTTCACATCTTCGGCTCTCTGGGCATTCTCGCCTTCTATCACGACTGGCGCGTCCTCCTGACCGCCACCCTCGTCACGGCCCTCGATCATGCGTTTCGGGCCTACTTCTGGCCACAGTCCCTCTTCGGCGTGCTCACCGCCAGTCCCTGGCGCGTCCTCGAACATGCCTGGTGGGTCGTCTTTGCCGTCGCTTTCCTCATCAAGGCCTCCCTCGACGCCAACCGGGAAAAACGCGCTTTCGCCCGCCAACAAAGAGACATGGAGGAAAGCTCCCGGAAAACCGAAGCGCTCATGGCCGAATCCGAAAAAAATCGTCGGGCGCTTCAAGAGAAAAGCCGGGAGTTGGAAAAAGCCTTCGCCATTCTTCAAGGACAGCAGACGACCCTGTCTTCCGGGGTCGAGACCATGCTCGAGCAGATTAACCGCGTCGCCTCAGGCAAT
>JALSSK010000323.1 GCA_026984335.1 Rhodothermales bacterium | reverse complement strand
GCTCCTGTGCTGTTCGCCTCTCCTCCCGGCGGTGATGAGCGTGGCGGCGGCGGCGCTCCCGTTCGTCACCACGAGCGCCGGGCTAGGCGTGCAAAAGTTCATCGTCACGTACGAGACCGAACTCTACCTCGGGGCGGCGCTTCTTCTGGCGCTGGCCGTCTGGCAGAACGCCCGCGCCGTCGTCTCCTGCCCGCGATGCCAAACCACCATCCCCGAACGTTCTCCATGAGAAAAATCCTGCTCTTCGTCTCCCTCGTGCTTGCCCTCGCCGCATGCAACCGCTCGCCGGAGCCGAAGGCGGAGACGCCCCCCGAGGCGCAAACGTATACCTCCGTCGGCGTGCTTGAGACCTTTCTGCCGGACGGCGTGCACGTCCGCGTGAACCACGAAGCCATACCGGGCCTCATGGGCGCCATGACGATGTCCTTCGCCGCGGCCGACACGAGCCTCCTCCGCGGGCTCGCGGAGGGCGATTCCATCCGTTTCACCCTGACCGTGGTGGGGGACGACATCGAGATCACCGGGCTGGAAAAGATCGGATCTTCGGAGTGAGGCGAAGCGGGGCGCACCGTTCACATAAACGAGGTGGCTTCTATGCAGACCATTCGGGCGGCGTACGCCGTCATAGGCGGCGGGATGGCAGGGTTGCCCATTGCGAACAAGCTCGCTTTCAAGGGACATCCGACCGTTCTTTTTGAAAAGGAGGTGCTCGGCGGCACGTGTCTGAACCGGGGGTGCATCCCGACGAAGACCATGGTGCATTCGGCCAAGGTGGCGCACACCGTCCGGACGGCGCACCGCTTCGGCGTCCATGTGAGCGCGCCGGAGGTGGACCTCGCGGCCATCGTCGCCCGGAAGAACGAGATCGTGGCGGGGATACGGGGGGCCGCCTATCGGCAGGTGGAGAAAAACGAAAACCTGACGCTCATCCCGGAACGGGCCGTTTTCGAAGGTCCCCATCGCCTTCGGGCGGGAGAGGCGGTGGTGGAGGCCGAGCGCATCGTCATCAACACCGGCGCGCGCGCGACGATTCCACCCGTCGAGGGCTTGCGTGAGGTCCCTTTCCACACGAATCGCACGCTGCTCGACGTCGCCGAGCTTCCGGCCTCCCTGCTGATCATCGGCGGGGGATACGTCGGCGTCGAGTTTGCCCAGATGTTCGCGCGTTTCGGGTCGAACGTCACCATTTTCCAGCGTGCGGATCGCCTCGTGCCGGGGGAAGATTCGGAGATCAGCGAGGTGCTTCACCGGGTTTTCCGGAAAGAGGGCATCGAGGTCGTCCTCGGGGCGGAGGTTCGGCGCGCGGAACGTATGCCGGACGGCGTGCGCCTTCTCGCCTCGGGGCCGGACGGGGAGCAATGGCATGACGGTGCGAGCCTCCTCGTGGCCGCCGGGCGGACGCCGAACACGGACGACCTCGGCCTCGAAAAGGCGGGCGTCGAGACGGACGCGCGCGGCTTCATCCCCGTCGATGCCGCCTTTCGGACGAACCGGCCGCACGTCTGGGCCATCGGCGACGTCACCGGCCCGCCGATGTTCACCCACAGCGCCCGCGACGACGCCGACCGGCTGTATCGCTGCCTGGTGAAGGGGGAGGCGGCGACGACGGAGGGCCGCCACGTGCCGCACGCCATTTTTACGGACCCGGAGATCGCCGGCGTCGGGCTGACGGAGGCGGAGGCCCGCGCTCGCGGTTTCAGCCTGAAGACCGGCGCGTACCCGTTCTCACGCGTGGCGCGGGCGCGCATGCTGGGGGAGACGGACGGGTTCATCAAGATCGTGGCGGACGCCGAGACGGATCGGATCCTCGGCGCGCAAATCGTCGGGCCGCATGCGGGGGAACTGATTCACGAACTGGTGGCGGCCGTCGATGCGGGCATCCCTTTCCATCAGATCTCGCGGAGTCTGCATATCCATCCGACGCTTGCCGAGGGCGTCAATGCGGCGGCGGGCGGGGTGCATCGTCCGGCCGGGGAGGGCTGATCGTGGGACGAACCATGATCGGAGCATCGGGCGCCTCGGATTTCCGGGCGTGGCTGGTTTGCACGTTGCGCGAGACGATGGGGCCGGAGGCGGATGCGCCCGACACCGCAGCGGCGGCGGTGCATGCGGCGCGGCTGCTCGCCGGAGGCGCGCCGGTCGCGCTCGAACGGCTCGGGACGTCGCTCGGGTGGCCGTCGGAGCGGGTCGCGGCGGCGATGCGGCGGCTGCGCGAGGGGCGGCAGGTCGAGGCGGACGACGAGGGCCGGATCGTGGGGGCGGCCGGGCTGTCGCTTCGGCCCACGGCGCATCGCTTCGAGGCGGCGGGGCGGCAGCTGTACACGTGGTGCGCCCTCGACGCGCTCTTCTTCCCCGCGCTCCTCGGCAC
>JALSSK010000322.1 GCA_026984335.1 Rhodothermales bacterium | reverse complement strand
GCTGTCGTGGAGGAGCGCGTCGAAGAGCGCGGTCGAGGCGGTCTGCGCAAGGTGGTAGCCGAAGCGCTCATCGAGGTAGACGAGCGTGAGGAAGCCGCCCATCGTCAGAAGAAAACGGGTCTCATGGCGGGTGAGGACCGAACGGATGAGCAGGTTGGCGAAGTTGGAGGCGACGAGGGCGCACACGACCCCCGCGAGCCATGCCGCCGCCCCCGCCGGCGGATAAGCGCCGAGGACGTACCGGCTCCAGAACGGCGCGAAAAAGAGGAGGGGATACACGTTGTGCAGGCTCAGCAGCGAGGTCGCCTGAAAAAAACGCACGAGCCGAGACCGCGCGATGGGGAGATGGAGGTAGGGCCGGAGCTTCAGGCTCGGCGTCTTTTGAAACAGAAACCGGAGCGTGAACAGGCCGAAGAATGCCGGAAGCGCGTACGCATTCACGAGGGCGACGGGCAGATGCCCCGGCGCGAGCCGGCTTGCAAAAAGATCAAAGTACAGGCCAAGCACGATCAAAGTGAAACTCACATACAGTCCCATGACCGCGAAGACGGCCCACACGAAGAGGTTCTGCCGGGCCTTGAGCGCACGGAAGAACGTGCGCCATTGGTTCCGGGTCAGCAGGCGATAGGTCACGGAAGGGCTCATAGCGGGTGAAAATAACCGTGCGCGCCGAAAAAACCCGCCTTCCTTCTGAGAAAGAGGGGCAGGTGGGGCGTACGCTCACAATTATTACGCCTTACTTTGCCGGGCCGCCCTCCTCGCGAGCGTCACGACCGGGAGGGGGCGAGGACCGTCGGCGTCTCGGACGCGGCTTCGGCAGGTGGTTCGGCCTCGTCCCCGGAGCGGCGGATCAGATAGAAACCAGCATAGGCGTACCGGTTCAGGCGCGCGTCCACGGAGACCTCGGGGACGTAGGCGTGGCGCACGTCGTCGAGGGGGCGGAGGCCGTCGCAGCCGTTCCGGAGGACGGGGTCGAGGAGCGAGACGCCGTCGGGCCCTCGGAGGAGCACCCACGCATGCCCCGGGCCGTGAAGCCCGCGCGCGGCGCAACGCCCGGCCACGAACTCGGCGTCATGCCCCATCTCAACGAGCTTCCGCCACGACCACAGGGCGAAGTCCTCACAGTCGCCCCGGCGAAGCTGCTCGAAGGTGAGCGGGTGCTGCCAGAAATCGACGTCGTGAAAGAGCTCCATGTCCCGCACGTACGCGCATCCGCGCAGCCAGGCCAGCATTTCCTCTATGCCCGAGACGGGCACGCGGCTCTCTCCCTCGAAATACCACGAGAAGTCGCGCTGAGCGCCTTTGCCGTAGAGGGCCAGCGGGACGTCGTTGGGGAAGCGTTGCCAGGGGTCGTTGAAAGAGACGGTGCGCAGGAGCATGCGGGAGAGCGGCCGGGAAAATCGGGAGAGTACGTCGCGCAGCATCGGCATCAGGGGTGAGTGAACGTCGCGGGGCAAACTATCCTGTACGGGCCGTCGCGCCGTGGGGTTCACCGGACGAGCGACAGCGTCACGGAGCGGCTCCCGCCATCGGGTGACGAGAGGCGGGCGAGGTAGACGCCGGCGGCCAGGGGCCGCCCCCCGCCGTCCGCGCCGTCCCAGCGAAGGCGGGTCGTTCCGGCGGGTGCGGGGCCGTCGAAGAGGGTGCGCACCCGCCGTCCGAGCGCGTCATAGACGGCCAGGCGCACGCGCTCGGCTGCAGGGAGCGTGAAGGCGAGCGTCGTCTCCTCGGAGAACGGGTTGGGGAAGCCGGGTTCGAGTGCGAGCGCGGAGGACGGCGCTTCGGAGGGCTCCACGGCGGTGACGAGGTCCGTCAGATTCGACAGATCGAGGCGGTAGATGCCGCGCCCGTGCGTTCCGGCCAGGAGCGCGCGCTCGCCCGGGACGATTTTCAGGTCGTTGACGACGACGAAGGGCAGTCCGTCCATGAGCGCCTGCCAGGAGCGGCCCTCGTCGGGGCTCACGTACGCGCCCACGTCCGTGCCCACGTAGATCACCTCGGGGAAGTCGGGATCCACGGCGAGCGCGTTCACGGGAGCGTCGGGCAACCCCGCCGAGACGTCCTCCCACGTCGCGCCGAGGTTGCGTGTGCGGAAGACGTGCGGCTGGGCGCTCTTCCATTTGAGGCCGGAGAAACTCACGTACGCCGTTTGCGCGTCGCGGGGATGCACGGCGATGCGGGTGACCCATCGCGTGGGAAGCGTCCCCGTGACGTCGCGCCACGTCGCGCCGTAGTCGTCCGAGATCCACACGTTGCCGTCGTCCGTTCCGGCATAGAGGACGTCGGAGTCCGAAGGCGCGACGGCGATCGCGCTGATCGTGCCGAGGAGCGGATAGACGCCTTTCGTCAGGTTGTCGCTGAGGGGCGTC
>JALSSK010000321.1 GCA_026984335.1 Rhodothermales bacterium | reverse complement strand
ATGGGGATGCCGCCGGTGACGGCGCGCACCTCCTCGGCAACGGCGCGGAAGTCGTCCGGCGTGAGGAGGTCGGGGAACGTGGCGGGGCTGATGGCGGGCTCGCCGGGCCGGAGCCCGCGCACGGCGGCGATCTTCTCGGTCACCTTTGCGCCGGGGAGGTGGCCGCCCGTGCCGGTCTTCGCCCCCTGCCCGCCCTTGAAGTGGAACGCCTGCACGTTCCGGACCTTGTCGAGGCTCCACCCGAAGCGGGCCGAGGCGAGCTCGTAGAAATACCGGGAGTTGGCCCGCTGCTCTTCGGGGAGCATGCCGCCTTCGCCCGAGCAGATGCCCGTGCCCGCCATCTCCGCGCCCATCGCGAGGGCGATCTTGGCCTCCTCGCTCAGCGCGCCGAAGCTCATGTCGCTCACGAAGAGCGGGATGGCGAGGCGGAGCGGCTTCTTCGCGTTCGGCCCGATGACGAGGTCCGTGCCCACGGGCGCGTCGTCGAGGAGCGGGCGGCGGGCAAGCTGGCCGGTGAGGATCTGAAGGTCGGCCCACCGGGGCAACTCGGTCAGCGGCACGCCCATCGCGGAGACCTTGCCGTGATGGCCGAAGTTCTTCAGCCCGTTCTTCGCGAGCTCCTCGATGTAATGGTTGAAGGGCTCCTCCGGCGTTCCGTGGAGGTCGGCGTACGCCCCGAGGTACTCGTCGCGGCGATAGGCCTGCGGATGCGCGTCATGCCAGGCCGCCACCTCCGCCTCGTCCACGAAGACGGCGTCGTCCTCGACCCACGCGGTGAACTTGTGGAGCGCCTCGGCATTGTTGTATTCGCTGACGCCGGTGTCGTACCGGTAATCCCAGTTGTGGACGCCGCAGATCAGGTTGTGCCCGTCGATGAAGCCGTCGGAGAGGAGCGCGCCCCGGTGGAGGCACCGGCCGTAAAGTACGGAGACCTCGTCGCCGTACCGGATGACGACGAGGTCGACGTTGGCGACGAGGGCATGGGCGGGCGCGCGGTCTTCGAGCGCGCGCCGGTCGGCGACTTTGACGGGGCGGACGGCGGTTCCGTTGGGCATGGGGCTCTCGGGATGGGTGAAAAGTTGGAAAGGCGGCGGGGAACGGCTGATGGTTCAAAAGTATACGTCACTCGCCCCGTGATGCGAAAGGCCTTTTCCGGCAAGGCTTCGCGCTCCGGGGACGACCGGTTGGTGGAGACGGCTCCCGCCCGCGTTACGGCGCGCCCGATGCTTTCCCGACGCAAACGAAGAACGACCATGAGGGGGTGTGCGAGAAGCCTGATGCCGGCTGTGATCCTCGTGTGCTTCGCCACGGCGGCGCGGGGACAGACGGACGGGGACCGGCTGTACTGGGCGGACCTCGGCGCGGACAAGATCCAGCGCTCCGACCTCGAAGGGGTCAACGTCGAGGACGTCATCGTCTTTCCCGGCGGGCGGAGCGGGGTCATCGCCTTCGCCCTCGACGCGGACGGCGGGAAGCTGTACTGGGTCGATCCCGGCATTCACGTGATCCGGCGGGCGACCCTCGACGGCGCGAACGTGGAGGACCTCGTCACCGGCGGCCTCGAGGCCGTCGAAGACCTCGCGCTCGACGCGGCGGGCGGCTTCGTGTACTGGTCCGACGGCGACGCCCTCCGGCGGGCGACCCTCGACGGCACGGACGTGACGGACGTGAGGCGTTTCGTGGGCGAACGGCCCACACAGATCGCCCTCGACGCGGCCGCCGGGAAGCTGTACTGGGTGGCCGAGGAAGAGACGGACGGCCTCGTGACGGTGAAGATCCGGCGGGCGAACCTCGACGGCGACGGCGTGGAGACGCTCGTCTCCGAAGGGCTGATCCACCCGACCGACCTCGCGCTCGACACGACGAACGCGCGCATGTACTGGTCGGATACGGGCGCGGCGGGGCGGGGCTGGATCCGCCGGGCGACGCTCGACGGCGCGGAAGTGGCGGACCTCGTGCCCGAGACGGCCCTCATCGCGCCGTGGGGCCTCGCCCTCGACGTCGCGCGCGGCTTCGTGTACTGGTCCGAGAACCGGACGACGCCCGAGCCCGGCGTCATCCTCCGCGCCTCGCTCGCCGACGGGAGCGGCATCGAGACGGTGGTGCCCGTCGGCCTCGCTTTCCCCGCCGCCCTCGCGCTCGACGTCCCCGCGCCGACGCCTACGGCCGTCGCCCGCCCGCCGGAAGCATCCGCGTCCGTCCTTTCCCCGCCGCATCCCAACCCCTTTTCGTCCGCCGCCGCCTTCACCCTGAGGCCGCCCCGCACGGGCCGCGTGACGGTCAGCGTCTACGACGCGCTCGGGCGCGAGGCGGCGCGGCTGTTCGACGGCGTCCTGCCGGGCGGCGCGACGCGGGCGTTCACCCTCGCGGGCGAGGGCCTGCCGCCG
>JALSSK010000320.1 GCA_026984335.1 Rhodothermales bacterium | reverse complement strand
GGAGGCTGCCGAGCCCGCCGAAGTTGTCAAGCAGTTCGAGGTGCGTCTCGGTGCGGAGGAGCGACTGATGCTCGTGCTGTCCGTGCAGGTCGATGAGCCCTGCCGCCACGGCCCGCATGAGCGAGACGGTGGCGGGGGTGTCGTTGATGAAGGCCCGGCTCTGCGTCGCCGAGATCTCGCGCCGGAGGATCATATGCGGCTGCACGTCGATGCCGTGCTCCTCCAGCAGCGCGCAAAGCTTCGGCGGGTTCGCCTCGTCGAAGACCCCCTCGATCACGGCCTTCCGCGCTCCGGAACGGATCACGTCGGTGGAAGCGCGCTCGCCGAGGATCATCTTCAACGCCCCGATGAGAATCGACTTCCCCGCCCCCGTCTCGCCGGTAATCACGTTCAGCCCGCTGTCGAACTCGACCTCGAGCGCCTCGATCAGGGCATAATCACGGATGTATAACGACCGAAGCACGGGCGGATTTCAGACGTGGATGGGTGTTCCGGGGGGTGGGTGTTGGGGTGGGTGACCGTGACCCGAGCCCATGACGCGAACGAACGCGAGCCAAAGGCGGGCCCGTCACGCATGCTTCCCGTGGCAATGCTTGTACTTCTTGCCGCTGCCGCACGGGCACGGATCGTTGCGCCCCACCTTCTCGCCGACCACCACGGGCTGCGCCTTGGCCGTCGGGTCGCGCTCGGCGGCGCTCCGTTTGCCCACCTTCACGCCGTAGGACTGCGTCGAGACGTGCGAGGAGCGGGCGCGTTTGGGGTCGAGGCGACGGCGCTGCGCGCTGCGGGCGGGACGACGCGCCTGCTGCCCGTCCACGAGCGGGCCGGCGCGGAAGACGAACGACACCATGTCGTGGTTGACGGCGCCGATCATGTCCTTGAACAGCTTGAAGGCCTCCATCTTGTACTCGATGAGCGGATCGCGCTGCCCGTAGGCCCGCAACCCGATGCCCTCCTTGACCTCGTCGAGGTTGCGCAGATGCTCGGTCCAGTGCATGTCGATGAACGAGAGCATCGAGACCCGTTCGAGGGCGTCGTTGACCTCCTGCCCGCGCGTCTCGAGGGCGTCGTTGACCTTCACCACCGCGCGCATGACCCGCTTTCCGTCGGTGAAGTCGACGAAGACGCGCTCGGGCTTGTTCTCCTGATCGCTCTCGGCGATCTGCCGCATGCTGTTGTGGAACGGCTCGGCCAGCACGTCGCGCTTGCGCTCGTAGAAGTTGACCGCAGCCTCATAGACGCGATCGATCATCCCGTCTTCGCCGAGGCGGCTGAACTCCTCCCGGTCGATGGTGAAGTCGAGGGCGATGGTGCGGAGGAGTTCCTCGCGCATCTCGTCGAGCGCGCCGTTGTCGTAATGCCGACTGACGATCTCTTCGACGACCTCACGGACCATGTCGAGGAGGTCGCCATGGAGCCGTTCGCCCTTGAGCGCGTGCACGCGGCGGTCGTAGATCACCTGCCGTTGGGCGTTGAGCACGTCGTCGTATTCGAGCTGGCGTTTCCGGATGGCGAAGTTGTTCTGCTCCACCTTCATCTGCGCCCGTTCGATGCTCTTGTTCACCCACGGATGCGTGATGACGGCGCCCTCTTCGAGGTTGAGCCGGTCCATCACCTTCGCGACGCGGTCCGAGCCGAAGAGGCGCATCAGGTCGTCTTCGAGCGAGACGTAGAACTGGCTCTCGCCGGGGTCGCCCTGGCGTCCGGAGCGGCCGCGAAGCTGCAGGTCGATGCGGCGGCTCTCATGGCGCTCGGTGCCGAGGATGGCCAGGCCGCCCACCTCACGAACGCCCTCGCCGAGCTTGATGTCGGTGCCGCGCCCGGCCATGTTCGTCGCGATGGTGACCGTGCCCCGCTGCCCCGCCTCGGCCACGATGATCGACTCCTGCTTGACGCGGTCCTGGCGCGCGTTGAGCACGTTGTGCCGGATGCCCTCCCGCTGCAACAGGCGGCTGAGCATCTCCGAGACCTCGACGGTCGTCGTGCCGACGAGCACCGGCTGCCCCCGCTCATGGTATTCCCGAACCTTCTCGATGACGGCGCGAAACTTCTCCCGCTTCGTCTTGAAGACGAGGTCGTCGAGGTCCTTCCGGATCACGGGGCGGTTCGTCGGGATGACGACGACGTCCATCTTGTAAATTTTATAGAACTCCTCCGCTTCGGTCTCGGCCGTGCCCGTCATGCCCGCCAGCTTGTGGTACATGCGGAAGTAGTTCTGGAGCGTGATCGTCGCATACGTTTGCGTGGCGGCCTGCACCTTCACGTTCTCCTTCGCCTCGATGGCCTGATGCAACCCTTCCGAGTAGCGCCGTCCCGAGAGCACACGCCCCGTGTGCTCGTCGACGATCATCACCTTGCCGTCCTGCACGATGTATTCGACGTCTTTCTCATACATCGTGTAGGCGCGCAGCAACTGTTCGATGGCATGCAAACGCTCGGCGCGCTCCGAGTACGTGGTATAGAGTTGCCGTTTCCGCTCCTCCATCTCTTTCCGGAGCAGACGGCGGTCGTTCTCCAGCTTGTGCGCGCGTTTCTCCTCCGTCAGCGACGTGTCGGCGGCCAGTTGCTCTTCGAGGTCCCGGACCTTCTCCCGGTGCTCCCGTTCGATGCGAGCGATCTCCTCGCCGAGATCGGGCAGGACGAAGAGGTCCCTTTCCAGACCGGCGACCTTCGAGGTGAACTCGCGCCCCTTCTCGGTCATCTCGATGGAACGCTGCTTTTCGTCGAGGGCGAAATACAGGTAGTCATCGACGAAAGGCATGTTCTTGGCGTTGTCCTGGAGGTAGAAGTACTCCGTCTTCTGACGCAGTTTTTCGACCCCGGGCTCGCCGAGGAGCTTGCGGAGCTTTTTGTTTTTCGGGAAGCCGCGCCAGGACCGGAGCAGCGCCAGGCCGGCCTCTTCTTCGAGCTCTCTCGCCTTCTTGTTGTCCCCCGTCTCCAGCGCCCGGTCGCGTTCCTTGAGCAGCTTCTCCGCCCGTGTGACGAGGCCGGCTACAAGCTTCTGCTGGGCAAAGACGAGTTTCTCGATGGACGGTTTGAGTTCTTCAAAACGGTTCTGCTCCGCCTGCGGGACCGGGCCGGAGATGATCAACGGCGTGCGCGCTTCGTCGATCAGCACCGAGTCCACCTCGTCGACGATGGCGTAGTGATGCCCGCGCTGCATGAGCTGATCGGGGTCGATCACGAACGAGTTGTCGCGGAGATAGTCGAACCCGAATTCGTTGTTGGTGCCGTACGTAATGTCGGCGCGGTAGGCGGCCTTGCGTTCGGGCGTGTGCGGCTCGTAGCGGTCGATGACGTCCACCTTGAGGCCGAGGTATTCAAAGATCGGCCCCATCCATTCGGCGTCGCGTTCGGCCAGGTAGGGGTTCACCGTGACGAGGTGCACGCCGCGCCCGACCAGAGCGTTGAGGTACATCGGCATGACGGCCACGAGCGTCTTGCCCTCGCCCGTCTTCATCTCGGCAATGTTGCCCTGATGCAGCACGATGCCGCCGAGCAGCTGCACGTCGTAGGGCACCATGTTCCACTCGACCATCTGGCCGCCCGCTTCCCACGACTTCCCGACCATGCGGCGACAGGCCTCCTTCACGACGGCGAAGGCTTCCGGCAGCAATTCGTCGAGCACGTCCTCGACCGTGTCGAGCCATTCCTGTTCGAGGCGGTCGATCTCGTCGTAGAGTTCCTGCCGATCGTCGAGCGTGAGGCGCTCTTGCTCGCGCGCCTGTCCGTCTCCGCCGACGACTTCCTCGGTCACCCCGCGCAGCCGCCGCCGGATGGCTTCGAGGTCGGCTTCGATGTCGGCCACGGCCTCCCGGATGCGCCGGCGAAACTCGTCCGTCTTGTCGCGCAGCTCTTCTTCGGAGAGGTCCTGGAGTTGTTCGAAATGGGCGTTGATCTGCTCAACTATCGGCCACAGCTTCTTGAGCTTACGCTCGTTACTGTCGCCGAAAACTTTCTTTATGATATCCAGCATAACTTGGGGTTCATCGGGGTCCGGGGAAGACCGGTGACAAAGTTGCAGGCGTCCGCGCCCGCTTCGGGTTCCGAAACGAATCCTGCCATCCTGGCGCAGCGACGGGCAAAGGACGCCTGATTTAAAGGTCGGACGTGTGAGAACGAAAAATGTGCCAACCGCACGAGCGGGTCGCCGGTCTTCGCTTTCGGGCATACGCGTTCGCCCTCACACGGAACGGGCGCTCCGGACCGAAACGCTCGCCCGGCAAGGGCCGCCTCTCTCACGCCGCGCCCGGACGATCCGTTCCCGCGCGAGGCGGAACATCGCGCGCCTCCTTCCGACGTGGATCCCTCGTTTTCCCCCTTTTTCCGTCTTGCCCGGCATGTATCTTATGCCGAGGTAGGATCGCTTCTCTTCCAGAACCAAGCCCCGTCCCCGCCGTACAAGCAACCCCTCTCGCCTCTTCTCTTTCGCCTATACGCCGCTTCGTTACGACGCGCTCGATGAAGGTCTGCACGCCGCGCTTCTCCGGCGCGCTCCCCGCCCGTTGGGTAACCGCTTCCGCTGAAGTGTACCACCGCCGGGGGTTCTTTCCCTTTCCACCCGCACCACCCGAGATTCTTCATGCCTCTGCGTTGTCTCTTGCTGTGTCTCCTGGCGGCCTCCTTCACACGGGTCGAGGCTCAGCCCGGCGAGTTGACCGGCTTCTCCTTCCTCCGCCTCGAACCTTCGGCGCGCGCGGCGGCCCTCGGCGGATCGTACGCCGCCGTCTACGGCGACGACGTCAACGGCATGTTTTATAATCCGGCGCTGCTCAACGAACAGATGCACGGCGCGTTCTCGCTCTCGTACCTGAACCACCTGAGCGACGTCAACGCGGGCTTCCTCGCCTACAGTCGCCACTACGAGGGCCTCGGCACGTTCGGCCTCGGTCTGCGTTTCCTGAGCTGGGGCTCCTTCGAGCGGGCCGACGAAACCGGCGAACGCCTCGGCGCCTTCGGCGCGTCCGACGTGGCCCTCACCCTGGGAGCGGCCCGCACGTACGACGAACGCATCCGGTACGGCGCCAACGTGCACGTGATCTACAGCAGCATCGACGCGTTCAACGCTTCCGCCCTGGCTGCCGACCTCGGCGTGCTGTACCACATAGCCGAACGCAGCCTGACCTTCAGCGCCTCGGTGAACAACCTCGGCGTGACGCTCTCCTCCCTCGGATCCACCCGGGACGACCTGCCCCTGGACCTGCGCGTAGGCTTCAGCAAACGCCTGACCCACCTCCCGCTCCTGATCTCCGTGATGGGGTATAACCTCCACAACCTCAACGACGCGCCCGACGACGCCACCACCGTCGACAACGTGCTCTATCACCTCGCCTTCGGCGGCGAATTTCAGTTCAGCGAGGCCTTTCAGGTCCGTTTCGGATACAACCACCGCCGGCACGAGGACCTCAAGCTCAAGAGCCGCCTCGACCTGGCCGGTCTCGGCCTCGGCGCGGGCATACGGATCCGCCGCGTCCGCATCGACTATGCCTTCAACTCATGGTCGTCGCTCGGAGGACTGCACCAGTTCACCCTCAGCACCCACCTCTGACCGCGCGCCGCCGCCATTTGGCTTTTTGCCATTTGGCTTTTTGCCATTTGGCTTTTTGAGAGAGAATGGCGATATAGCTTTTCCCGGATCATCCGCGCGCCTCCGTCCTCCCATGACCGCAAAAGCCGAACAACGCCGCGCGCCCTCACACCGGCATCACCGCCCGTGGCACGTCAGGTATCGAAAGCTTCGGAGATGGCCGAAGCCGTTCGTCTTCTGGTTCACGCTGGCGATGGGACTGGCGAGCGCCGGGCTCATCTACCTCAGAGGCCTTCGCTTCGCCGTGCTCGGGGCGCTGACCTTCCTCTTCGTCGTCCGCGTGCTCTACATCAACGACCACAAGGGCTTCGGAAGCAGTCGCGACCGCTGGGGGGTGCGCTATTTCGGCTCCATCGAACGGGTGCTCCTCCTCGGCGTGGTGCTTCTGAACATCATCGTTCTCGCCTACCGTTTCATGTGACCCCGCTTCACGTGAGCGGCAGGCGCCTCTGCCCTCTACCCATGCCGTAGCTCTCCTCATGAAAGGCCGCCCCACCGACCCCGAAGGCGCCCGCGACCGCAAAGCCGAGCACATCGCTCTGTCGCTTCAGGCCGGTATGCAATCCGACCGGAACCCTTTCGACGACTACGTCTTCGAGCACGAGGCGTTGCCGGAGCTCGACTTTGCCGAGATCGACACGCGCGCTCGATTCCTCGGCAAGCCTCTGGCCGCGCCGTTGCTCATCTCGTCGATGACGGGGGGGACGGACGCCGCGACGGCCATCAACCGAAACCTGGCTCTGGGCGCAGAGCAAGCCCGCATCGCGCTCGCCGTGGGTTCCCAGCGCAAAGCCCTCGAGGACCCGGCGCATGCCGCCTCGTTCCGCATCCGCGACGCCGCCCCCACGATCCCGCTCCTGGCCAACCTCGGCGCGGTGCAGTTGAACTACGGCTTCGGCCTCGAGGCCTGCGAAGCCGCCGTCCGCATGATCGACGCCGACGCGCTCGTCTTTCACCTCAACCCCCTTCAGGAGGCCATTCAGCCGGAGGGACAGCGCAATTTTGCCGGGCTGCTCGCGAAGATGGAGGCCGTCGCGGCGCGGCTGAGCGTGCCGGTGGTCGTCAAGGAGGTGGGCAGCGGCATCACGCGGGAGACGGCGTGGGCGCTGGCCGGGCGCGGTCTCCGCCTCATCGACGTGGCGGGCATGGGCGGCACGAGCTGGGCGCGCATCGAAGGACGGCGGGCCGACAACGACGACCTCGGCGCAATTTTCGCCGACTGGGGCCTCCCCACTCCCGAGAGCATCCGGCAGGTGCGCGCCGTCCCGGGCGTGACGCTCATCGGCAGCGGCGGCATCCGCTCCGGCCTCGACGCCGCAAAGGCCCTCGCTCTCGGCGCAGACCTCGTGGGCATGGCCGCCCCCTTCCTCGCCCCCGCCCTCGACGCCCCCGAAAGCGTCGCCGCGAAAGCCGAGCGCATCATCCACGAACTGAAGATCGCCATGTTCTGCCTGGGCGCGCGCACCCTGGACGACCTCAAACGCGCGCGCATCGTGCGGCGCTGAGCCTCCCGCGTCGGCAGCCGGGATCGATCGAAACAAAACGCGGCGGCGAGGGTGTGTGGCGCATCCGCATCACCGCTGCAAACGGCGCTTCGTCGTGCCCCTGACCGCATCCTCCGAACATCCTTTCGTCCGTCGGCCGCACCGCACGCTCGTCACGCTGTCGGTCCCCGTCCTGTTCTCGCTCATCGCCGAGCCGGTGACGGGGCTGGTGGATACGGCGTTCGTGGCGCATCTCGGCGCGGTTCCGCTGGCGGCGCTCGGGGTGGGGACGATGGTCCTCTCGAGCGTCTTCTGGATCTTCAACTTCCTGGGCATCGGCACGCAGACCGAGGTGGCGCAGGCCTACGGAGGCCGGTCGGGAGGGCGGGCGCGGCAGATCAACGGGCTGGCGCTGGCGATGAGCGCGCTCTTCGGCTTCGTGATGATCGGCGTCGGCTGGATGGGGTCGGGGCCCGCCGCCACGCTGATGGGCGCTTCGGGCGAACTGCACGCCGTCGCCGTCGCATACATGCGCATCCGGTGGTTCGGCGCGCCGGCGGTGTTGATGACGGTAGCCGCCTTCGGCGCCCTTCGCGGGCTCCAGGACATGCGCACGCCCCTGTGGATCGCCGTGACGGTGAACGGGCTGAACGTCGCCCTCGACGCCGTGCTCATCTTCGGCCTCGGCCCCATCCCCGCCTTCGGCATCGCGGGCGCGGCGTGGGCGAGCACCGCCGGCCAGTGGCTCGGGGCGGCGTGGGCCCTCGCCGTCGTCTTTCGCCGCCTCGGCCTCGCCGAACGCCTGCGCCTGCGCGATGCGGCCCGTCTGCTCCGCGTCGGCGGCGACCTCTTCGTTCGGACGGGGCTGCTCACCCTCTTCCTCCTGCTCACCACACGCACGGCCACACGCATCGGCGCGGACGCCGGCGCGGCGCATCAGGCCATCCGGCAGGTCTGGCTCTTCACGGCCCTCTTCCTCGACGCCTTCGCCATCACGGGACAGAGCCTCGTGGCCTATTTCGTAGGCGCGGGGCGGTGGGCGCAGGCGCGGCGCGCGGCGTTCATCGTGTGCGCGTGGAGCCTCGGCACGGGCGCCGTCCTCGGCCTTGCGATGTGGCTCGGCGAAGACCTCGTGCGCCGCCTCCTCGTGCCGCCCACGGCGGCGGCGCTCTTTCACCCGGCGTGGCTTGCCGCTTCCTTCTCCCAGCCCCTCAACGCGCTCTCTTTCGCCACCGACGGCCTCCACTGGGGCACGGGCGACTACCGCTATCTCCGCAACGTCATGCTCCTCGCCACGGGCCTCGGCGCATCGGCCCTCCTCCGGCTCGACGCCACCCACCCCACGCTCACCGGCGTCTGGCTCGTCACCGTGGGATGGATCACCGTTCGGGCCGCTTTCGGCGTGATCCGCATCCGGCCCGGCATCGGGGACAGCCAATGGCTCGAAACCGACGCCCCCGAACCGGCTTCAATCGAACGCGCGTGAACCGTCGGGCTGAAACGCGTAGCGGATCGTATAGAACCGCGCCGGTCCCGAAGGCGCGCCGTCAGGGCTGTCCTTGTAATAGCTCAGGATCTGCACCTTCGCATACTTGCCGTCCTTCGTCTTCACGACGAGCACCCGGTCCGGCACGGGAATCACGACGTGGACGTCGGCCTGATAGAGGAACCATCCGTCGCCGCTGCCGCCCGGAAGCGCGTCTCCCTTCACATAGCCCTCTTCGGGCGCTTCGTCGAGGTCCTCGAAGGCCTCGTCCACATACTGCGCCATACCGTTGACCTTGACCTCGGCCCCTTTGAATGCCAGATCCCAGGCGTCGGCGCTCTCGTCTTCGACCGGGACCACCTTGTTCTCGCGCAGGCTGAAGTACGTGTACGCATCGCCCGAGGCATCGATGTTCGCGGCCGTCCTCGGCGCGACCTGTGCGAAGGCCGCCGGTCCGCCGGCCCACACCGTCATCGTCAGGATCATCAGGAAGAAAGGCTTCATTCGTCTCATCGGTTTTCGGAAAGGATGGGTGGGATGGTTCGAAAAAGTACGGGGCGCGGGGCCCCGCCGTGCCGATGGGTGATGAACTCGGCGTGAACTATGCGCCCTCGCACGGGAGCGTGAAAAAGAACGTGCTGCCCCGATTGAGGCCTTCGGACTCCACCCAGACGCGTCCGCCGTGCCCCTCGACGATGCGCTTCACGAGCGCCAGCCCGATGCCGGTTCCTCCCGCGCCCGTGTCCAGACGTTCGAACAGGCCGAAAATCTTCTCGTGGTACCGGGGTTCGATGCCCAGGCCTTTGTCGCGCACCCAGCACAGCACCTCGCCCGCCCCGTTCTCGCGCGCGCCCACCTCGACGCTTGGGGCCCCCGACCCGCGAAACCGGACGGCATTGCCGATGAGGTTCTGAAACACCTCCACCATCCGCACGGGATCGCACGTCGCCACGGGCATGTCCGGCATGAGGTCCACCGTCGCGCCCGCCCGTCGGATCTCTCCGGCGATGAGCGTGACGGCCTCCTTCGCCGGCACGCTCAACGAGACCCGCTCCGTGCGCGCGACGACCCGGCCCGTTCGTGAGAGATGGAGCAACTCGTCGAGCAGCTGCGCCATCCGGTCCGCCGCCGAGGCGATGTGATCGATGTCTCGCTTCGTCCGTTCGATCTCGCCGCCGGCGAGGTCCATTTCGAGGAAGCCGAGGAAGTTCTTGATCGTCACGAGCGGCGACTTCAGGTCGTGCGAGACGGTGTAGGTGAAGCGTTCGAGCTCGGCGTTCCGCACTTCGAGCTCGTGGATCAGCCGTTCCCGTTCTCCGGCCGCCCGGCGCATCTCCGTCACGTCCCGGGAGATGGCCACCATACAGGCTTCCCCCTCCAACTCAAAGATTTCCGCAGAGAACAGGAAATCCAGCGTCTCCCCGGAACGAACGTGGAACTGCAGGGGCAAGTCGAGGATCCTCCGCGAAGCCTTGAGCGCCGCCAACATGCGCTCGCGTTCGCCCGGCGGCCACAGTCCGAGCGCCTGAGCCGTCGTCCCGACGGCTTCCTCCCGAGAGAACCCGGTGATGCGCTCGAACCCCTCGTTGACCTCCAGCAATATCCCGTCCCTCAGGCGGGTGAGGGTGATCGAGTCCGGGCTCGAACGGAACGCGCGCATGAATTTCTCCTGCGAGGCCCGGAGCGCTTCTTCGGCCCGCTTCTTCTCCGAGACGTCGTAGGTGATGCCGATCAGACAGGTTTCTCCCTCGAGTTCGATGACCTCCGAGGAGATGAGAACGGCGCGCACTTCCCCCGTTTTCGTGCGGAGACGCGCTTCGACGTTCCGCAGCCGCCCCTCCCGCTCGAGGATCTCGAAAATGCGGGAACGGTCGTCGAGCGCCCAGATCCCCAGTTCGTCCGTCGTCCTGCCGATGGCCTCTTCCCGCGAAAAGCCGGTCAGTTCCCCAAAGCCTTCGTTGACGTCGATCAGCAGGCCGTCGCGGAGGCGGGAGATGGCCACGGCGACCGGGCTGACCCGGAACGCTTTGGAGAACTTTTCCTCCGAGGCCCGCAGCGCTTTCTCGGCGCGTTCGCGGGCGGTCACGTCGCGGAAGCTCCATACGCGCCCCACGATCCGCCCGCCGATCATCTGCGGACGCGAGTACCGCTCGAACACGCGCCCGTCCCGGAAGCGGAGGACGTCGAACCCCTCCCGCTCCGGGGTCTGGTAATACGCCTCCGTCCGCCCCATCACGGCCTCGGGATCCACGAACTGATCCTTGATCATGTCGACGAGCGCCCGCGCGTCTCTCCCCTCCTTCATCTCCGGACCCAGACGCCACATTTCCAGGAAGCGCTTATTGAAAGCGACGACCTCCCGTTCAAGGCCCACGACGAGAATCCCGTCCGCCGTCGACTCGAGCGTGGACCGAAACAACGACACCGTCGATTCGAGCGCGGCCTGCGCACGCTTTCGCTCGGTGATATCGATGAGCACGGACTGCACGGCCGGCTCTCCCTCGAACCGGATCGGCCGCTGATAAACGACCACGTTCCGGCGCCGGCCGTCCATCCGGACCAGGGTGC
>JALSSK010000319.1 GCA_026984335.1 Rhodothermales bacterium | reverse complement strand
GCCAACCTGATCGCCACCACCGGCTCGGCAATGCTGTTCATCCGCTCGTACATGCGGCTCAACAAGGGGCGGCTGAAGTCGTACCACATCGTCTTCTTCATCTTCCTCGTCGCCAACGTGGGCGGCGCGCTCACCCCCATCGGCGACCCGCCGCTCTTCCTCGGTTTCCTGCGCGGCGTGCCCTTCTTCTGGACGTTCACGCACGTCTGGTACATCTGGCTGCCGACGACCGTCATGATCCTGACGGTCTTCTACTTCTTCGACCGGCGGAACAGGGAAGCCGGTCCGGAGCCGGATCCGAGCAAGCCGATGCTGGGGGTGCGGGGCAGCAAGAGCTTCGCATGGGTCTTCCTGATCATCGTGCTCGTTTTCGTCGACCCGAACGTTTTCTCGTGGGTGCCGAGCCCGAAAAACCTGCACCTGCCCTTTGGCTTCCATTTGCCTTTCGGCATCCGGGAGGCCGGCATGTTCCTCGTCGCCTACCTGGCCTTCAAGACGGCGGACAAGGAGGCGATGGCGTTGAACGAATTCAACTTCGAGCCCATTCGCGAGGTGGGCTGGCTGTTCCTCGGCATCTTCGCGACGATGCAGCCGGCGCTCGAGCTCATCAGCGAGTTCGCGCACGCGCATCACGAGTCGCTGACGGTCGGGATGTTCTACTGGAGCACGGGCGCGCTCTCGGGCATCCTCGACAACGCGCCGACGTACCTCAACTTCGTGGCTGCCGCGATGGGCAAGTTCGGCCTGGACGTGAACGTGCCGGCGCAGGTTAGAGAGATGGCCTTGCCCGAGATGGCGCATCCGGAATCGTGGTATTTCCTGCAGGCGATCTCCGTGGCGGCCGTCTTCTTCGGAGCGATGACCTACATCGGGAATGCGCCGAACTTCATGGTGAAGGCCATCGCCGAGGCGAACGGCGTCGAGACGCCTTCGTTCATGGGTTATGTGCTCCGGTACTCCATTCCGATCCTGCTTCCCATCTACTTCATCATCTACGCCGTTTTCTACAGCGGCTGGATCTTGTAGGCTATCCGGCATCATGAGCGTGCGTTATGCGGGAACCCCTGACCGATACGGAGATCGAAGCCGCCCTGACCGGATTGCCGGGGTGGGCGTACGACGGGCGCAGCCTGAGGAAAACGTTCGTGCTCTCGAGCTTCCGGGAGGCGGTCAGCTTCATCGTTCGCATCGCCTTCGAGGCGGAGGAGCGCGATCACCATCCGGAACTGACCAACGTGTACAACCGCGTCACCGTGGCGCTGACGACCCACGACGCCGGCGACCGGGTGACCTCGCGCGACGTGGACCTCGCCCTCGCCATCGAGAATTTTAGTTGGGTCTAAACCCCTGTCTTGCAAACCTATGGAACTTTCCCAGGCATACGCCTCCATGTGGTCCGATATGGGCCGGACGCTTCCGCTGGTGCTGATGGTGCTGGCGGGTCTTGCCGCGGTCGTCATCGACGCGTTTCGAAACAACCATCCGTCGATTCCGTGGCTGAGCGTGGCGACGCTGGGCGTGGGCATCGTGTGGGAGGCCTTCGGTCTGACCGGCGAGACGGGCGCGGCCTACCTCGGCATGATCCGCACGGGCGGTTTGGCCTCGTTCGTGAACATCGTCGTGCTCGGAGCCGCGCTCCTGACCGTCATCCTGTCGATCCCTTATCTCAAGCAGATCCGGCACAATTACGGCGAGGTGTACGCCATCCTCCTCTTTGCCACCGCCGGGATGATGGTGCTCGGTTCGGCGAACAACCTCATCGCCATCTTCGTCGGGCTGGAGACGATGTCGATCAGCCTGTACGTGCTCACCGGGCTGGTGCGGGAGGATGACGGGGCGGTGGAAAGCGCGCTCAAGTATTTCCTCCTGGGCGCATTCTCGACGGGCTTTTTCCTCTACGGCATCGCGTTGCTCTACGGCGCCACGGGCACGATGTACCTTCCGGAGATGCGCGCGGGCTTCGAGGCGTCGGGACGGGAGATCATGTTCTGGGCCGGCGTTTCCCTGCTGTTCATCGGCTTCCTCTTCAAGGTCAGCGCCGCGCCGTTCCACATGTGGACGCCGGACGTGTATCAGGGCGCTCCGACGACCCTCACCGGCTATATGTCTACGGCTTCGAAGACGGCGGCGTTTTCGGCGCTGATCCTCGTGCTTTTCCATGCCTTGCCGCCGGAGCGCTGGGGCATGGCGCTGGCCGTGATCGCGCTCTTCACGGTCGTCATCGGCAATGTGGTGGCGCTGGCGCAGTCGAACCTCAAACGGATGCTGGCCTATTCGTCGGTGGCGCATGCGGGATACGTGCTGGTGGGCCTTGCCGCCGGCACGACGGCAGGCTACAGCGGCGCGCTCTTCTACCTGCTCGTCTACACCGTGATGAACATCGGCGCCTTCGGCGTGGTG
>JALSSK010000318.1 GCA_026984335.1 Rhodothermales bacterium | reverse complement strand
GAGACGTTCACCGACCTGCTCGCCCCGCACCGCGTCGCCTACCCCATCATCGTCCGCGCCGCCGAGATCGCCCGCCCCGTCTTCGACGTGCGCCGTCTCCGCGCGGGCAAGTCGATCCGTCTCTACGTCACCGACGACTCGCTTCAGTCGGTCCGGTATCTCGTCTACGAACAGGACCCGGTTCGCTACGTCGTCTTCGACCTCCGGGACTCGCTCAGGGTGTATGAGCGGGAGCGTCCCGTGCGCGTGGTGGAGCGCGAAGTCGAAGGCGTCATCACGAGTTCGCTCTATAATGCCCTCACCGATCGAGACGTCGACCCCGCGCTCGCCGTCGAGCTTTCGGAAGTGTTCGCCTGGCAGATCGACTTTTACCGCATCCGGAAAGGCGACGCCTTCAAGGTCATCTTCGAAGAAAAGCTGGTCGACGAGCAGCCCTTCGGCATCGGAGCCGTCCGCGCCGCCCGCTTTCGCCACGCCGGGCGGGACTATTTCGCCTTTCGCTTCGTTCAGGACGGGAAGCCGGACTTTTTCGACGAGGAGGGGAACAGCCTGAGGAAAGCCTTTTTGATGTCGCCGGTGAAGTTTGCCCGCATCAGTTCGCGGTACTCACGGAGCCGGTTCCATCCCGTTCAGAAGCGCTACAAGGCGCACCTGGGCACCGACTATGCCGCGCCGCGCGGGACGCCCATCCGCGCCACCGGCGACGGGGTGGTCGTGGAGGCGCGGTACAAAAAGTACAACGGCAATTACGTCAAGATTCGGCACAACGGCACGTACACGACGGGCTACCTCCACATGTCGAAGATCGCGAAGGGCATCCGTCCCGGCGCGCAGGTCCGGCAGGGCGACGTGATCGGATACGTCGGCAGCACGGGGCTCGCCACCGGACCGCACGTGTGCTATCGGTTCTGGAAGAACGGCAGTCAGGTCAACCATCTCCGAGAAGACTTCCCCTCGTCCGGGCCGGTGTGGGAGGCCAACCGCGAAGCCTTTTTCGCCGTGCGCGAGGCTCTGCTCCCCCGCCTGGCCCCGACGCCGCCCCAATACGCCGCCCGCCTCTCGAATCCCGCCGTTGAGATGATGCCGTGAGCGCGCGGATCGCGGGTCATTTCTCCATCGCTCCGGCGGTTTTGAGCGCCGCGTACGCATTGACGATGCCGCCCGTGACGGAGAGCGTGGCGAAGTCCGCCACGACGCCGTCCGTGCCGGGCACGGCGACCTGCTCGCCCGCGTGCGGGGTGGCCGTCCGCATGAGCAGTTCGGCGACCTGAGGAGCCGAAAGGTCGGGGTAATAGGCCCGCACGAGCGCCGCCACGCCGGAGACCACCGGAGCCGCCATGCTCGTCCCCTGCCGCTCGCCGTATTCGTTGCCGGGGAGCGTCGAGAAGATGGCCACGCCCGGCGCGAAGAGATCGACCGTGGCGGCCCCGTAATTGCTGAAGTCGGCGACGAGTTTCTCGCCGGTCTTCCACGAAGTGGCCCCCACCTCGATCCAGTTCTCGGCCCGACCGCCGCCGGCGAATACGCGGGTGGGGAAGTTGTCCTCCTCGTCGACGTTCTTCGCGTCGTTGCCGGCGGCGTGCACGATCAGCACGTCATGCTCCTGCGCATACCGAACCGCCGCATCGACCGCCTCCTTTTGCGGAGAATAGCTCTTCCCGAAGCTCATGTTGATGACCTCCGCGCCGTTGTCCACCGCATACCGTATGGCATTGGCGACGTCCTTGTCGCGCTCGTCGCCGTCGGGGATGGTGCGGATCACCATGATGCGGACCGGTTCGGCGACGCCCTTCGCGCCGAAACCGTTGTCCCGCTCCGCGCCGATGATGCCCGCCACATGCGTCCCGTGCTCGGGGTCGGGACCGATGACGTCCGCGTTCCCATAAATCCGTTCCTCGACGTTCGCATAGTCATCCCCGACGATGGGACGCGGGTCGAAATCAGGGTCGAGGCGATACTGGAGGTCCGTCTCCAGATGCTCGACGTAATCCTGAAGGTCCTTGAGCGTGATCTCATTGGCCAAGAGGAACTGAAGCACCTGCTTGGCCCCGCCGAGTTGCGTCTGCCCCGACTCGATCTTCTGCAGGTCGTCCGCCGTGATTTCCTCCTTGCCGAAGTGTTCCTGGAGGATTTTCGTCGCCCGTTCCGCCGCCGGAAGAAACCCGCCGATGTTCGTCAACTGCTGCTTCGTGGTTTCGAGCTTTTCGTCGTACTCGGCTTTGAGGTCGAGGAAGTACCGGTAGTCGTGCTCCTCTTCTTTCGGAACTTCGGCGAGGGTTTTGCCCTCGAAGCGGGGTTTCAGCCGCGCGTACTCGCGCGTGAGTTCATACGTGTCGTACTGCACGTTCCGCCCGTCCGGGCCGCCGATGAAGTTCCACCCGTGCACGTCGTCGACGTATCCGTTGCCGTCGTCGTCCTTGCCGTTGCCGGGCGTCTCGTCCTCGTTGACCCACACCTTGCCCTGAAGGTCTTCGTGCTCGATGTCCACGCCCGAGTCGATCACGGCGACGACGACGGTCTGCGCGGGCTTCCGATTTTTGAGAAGCGTCTCGTACGCCTCGGCCACACCGACGCCCGGGAAGCCGCCGTCGTCCTCCGCATACTGAAACCAGTCGTCCGGACGCGCCTTCGGGGCGGTGGCTCCGGGGGCGGGCGTTTCATCGGCCCTCGTCTCGGCCCTCGTCGCCGGAGCCTCGGTTGCCGGCGGTTCCGGTTCCGCCGTCTGCGGCCGCGTCGAGGTGCAAGCGGCGAGCGTGAACAGAAAAAGGACGGCGGGCAGGAGTCTGAGCTTCATCATGATCTCGTCGGATGGGGTCGGCAGCGCGTGCAGGGCCTCACACGCCGGGTCGAAAAGAAAGGTCGGAGGAAAGCCGGTGAAACGGGAGAGACCGGGAATGGGTCCCGCTCGGCGCCGACGGCGCACGCGAGCGCGAGGCGCAAACGCAACCTGCTTCACCCGGTCTCCGTGTACAATCACTTACCCCCCGACCCTTTTCCATTCAGCCCCCGTTCGCCATGACCAACCGAACCACCGCACGCCGCCGTTTTCTCCAGTCTCTTTCGCTCGGCGCGGCGGCGCTGACCGTCGGCGGCGTCCCCCCGGCGCTTGCCCGCCCCTCCTCCGCCCGCACCCGGGCGCTCCGCGATTTCGCGAGCGACTTCCTGCCGACGTGGGAACGCGCGGGGGCGTTCACGCTCGCCTATGCCGAGGCCATGCCCGCAGACACGTACGATTTCAGGCCGACGCCCGAGGTCCGCACGTTTGCCGAACAGATGCTCCACATCGCCGGAGCCAACGCCTTTTTCGGCAACCGCGTCAGCGGTCTGCCGCAACCCGATATCGACCTCAAGGGCGCGACGACGAAGGCCGAGATCACGAGCGCCCTCGGAGAGGTGTTCGACTATTGCGCCGCGTGCATCCGGGCCATGCCCACGGCTGAAGTCGAGGAACCGATCAGCCTCTTCGAGCAGAACTTCACGAAAGAGCAGGTCGTCCTCACCATGCGCGACCACGTGACGCACCATCGCGGGCAGACGGCGATCTATCTCCGTCTCAACGGCATCGTCCCGCCGCAGTACGTAGGCTTCTAGGCCCCTTTCACCCGATCGCTCACCCGAAGACGCCCCGTCTCCGGCTCCTCTTTTCCTCTGATCCGAGGGGGAGATCGCCGGGGACGGGGTTGACTTTTGTATGGGGATCCGGCATTTTGAGGTCCCTTTCCGTATGCCGCCGCCATTCTTTTCGGTTCGCATAAGGGGCGCGAGCCGCGTCGGCCATAGATTCACTTTTCTCTGGGCAGACTGCTCTCCGCGTCGTTGCTTCGTTGCCGCCACTTGCCCCCTCTGATGCCATGCCTACGCCAAGGAACCTTTGCCTCCTCGCCCTGCTCCTGATCTGGGCCGTCGTGCCCGCCGACAGTATGAGCCAGTGGATCGATTTTCAGGATGATACCGCCGCGCGCCTGAGCCTGAGCACCGTCACGCTCAACGACGACCAGGAAAAAGACATTGGCGTGACGGACTTCAACCGGGACGGATGGGACGACGTGGTCGTCGTGCGGAAGGAGCCGTTCTCCACGCCCGGCGCGCGCACGGACGTGCTTTTACTCAACGAGAACGGCACGCTCGTCGACCGCACCGCCGAGTACGCACCCGGCTTCCTCACCACGCCCACCGACGCCCGCGACGTGTTCGTGGGCGATTTCGACGGCGACGGGTGGGACGACCTCATCATCGCGAACACCTTTGCCGGGCAACCCCGGTTGTATCGCAACCTCGGCGCCGACGGCAACGGCGACTGGCTCGGCCTCGCCGACGAATCCGACACCCGCCTCCCGCTCATCACCGTCGCGCCGCTCCAGTTCTGCGCCGTGTGGGCCGGCGACCTCGACGGGGACGGCTCGCTCGACCTGTATTTCTCGAACTACAATGAGTTCGGCGTCTCCTTCGACGTGCTTCTGATGAACGACGGCGCGGGCTTCTTCACCGACGAGACGCTCGCCCGCCTCGGCGACCTCCGCAACTCCGGCTTCGGCACCTCCGTCGAGATCCACGACATGGACAACGACGGCGACCGGGACATCATCAAAACCTCCACGCTCAACAGCGTCTCCCCCTGGAACGCCATCGGCAACTTCCTCCTCTTCAACGACGGCACGGGACATTTCACCAACTGGGAGAAGATCCCCGGCACCTCCCCCTACATGTTCACCACCGGCGACCTGAACGACGACGCCCTCATGGACGTGTACGTCGTCGATGACGCGCAGGACTACGTGGACCTCGCCGTGAACGTGATCCCCGACGTGCAGGTGCAGTTTCAGAAAAACACCCTCACCGATTCGCCCCGCACGACCAGCTTCGGCGGCAACGTGAAGCTCGCCGACCTCGACAACGACGGCGACCTCGACCTGGCCATCGCCGACGTGGACGTGGACATCCCCACGTGCACGACCGGCGGCACCTCGCGCCGCTTCACGATGCTCCGCAATGAGGGCCTCCATTCCGGCTCGCTCGCCGATCCGTGGGGCAGCCGGGACAACCCGTGGAACGTCTCTACCTTCGACGTCGGCGTCCTCGACATCGACAACGACGGCAAGCTCGACCTTTTCCTCGGCGGATGTCAGAGCTACTTCGTCTTCATGCAGACGTCCGGCGCGCCCGACGTCACGATCACGCTCACGCCGGAGAGCAACGACATCGTCATCCCTCCGGGCGGCGGGAGCTTCACGTATGACCTGAACCTCGTGAACCATTCGGCTTCCGCTCAGACCGTGGACATCTGGCTCGCGCTCGACGGGCCGGGCGGCATCAACCGGATGCTCGCGCAGGTCTCGAAGACGCTCCCCGCCGGCGGAAACCTCACCCGCACCCTGACGCAGACGATCCCCGGCGGCGCGCCGGCCGGAGACTACACGTTCACCGGCAACGTGGGCACGTTCCCCACGGCGGACGACAGCGACGGCTTCCCCTTCTCGAAGGCGGCGGGGGCGGCCCCCGTCGCGACGCGGGGATGGGCTTCCGACCTCGGCGCACCCGGCGCAAAGGCCGAGACCGCCACGACCCGGCTCGATGCCGTCGTCGCCGGAGCGGGCCTCCCCGATGCGTATGCGCTCGACCCGAACTACCCCAACCCGTTCAATCCCTCGACGACGATCGCCTTTGCGCTCCCCGAGGCGGGCCGCGTCTCGCTCCGCGTCTTCAACCTCCTCGGGCAAGAGGTGGCCACCCTCGCCGACGGCTTCCGGGAGGCGGGACGGTACCGCGTCTCCTTCGACGCGTCCGAACTGAGCGCGGGACTCTATCTGTACGTCCTCGAAACCTCCGATTTCAAGGCGACCCGGCGTATGATGCTCCTGAAATGACTCCGATCGCGGATCCCGAAAACGCCTCTCCCGCGTCCTTTCTCCGCCTCGGTCACACGGTCCTCGGCGCTCGCGCCGGGGGCCGTTTTTTTCTCATCATTCTCTCATCAAAGCCTGAGAACCCTCCCCGGCGATGCCCGTTGCCACTTCATTCGCATCCTTGCGACCGCCTGTCGCTCGATGATCCTTCCCACAAAACTGATGAGGTCGGCCATGTGGAGACTTGCGGGTGTTCTCGCGATTCTTTTCCTTCCGTTCCCCCACTGCTCCCACGCCGCCCCTCCCGACTCGACCGCCGCCCCTCCGCCCGAAGTTCGCCTCACCCGGGTCGAGCTTCGCATGGAAATGATCCATCCGGGCCTGACGGTGCGGCCTGCCTCGCTCGTCCCGGTCCGCCTCGCTCCCGCTCCGACGCGCTCCGCAACGCCCGAATGGAGCCCGGGTGTGCGGGACGGCTCGCCCCTCGACACGCTCCACATGTCGCTCCTCGAAAAGGGGTTCTGGGGGCGGCACGGACTCTTCCGGTCGCTCGGCATCTTCAAAACGGACCGTGACAAGCCCGTCAACGACCTCCGGCGCATCGTCAAGATCCGGCGGAAGATGCTCTCGCTCCACCAGGCGCTCGGGCTCGTCACCGTCGCCTCGATGGCGACGACGGTCGTCGCCGGGCAGCTGGCGTTCAACGGCGGCGAAGGAGATTTCCACACGTCCGCCGTCTCGCTCACGGTCGGGCTCTATACGGCCACGGCGGCGCTGGCCTTCGCCTCTCCGCCGAAGCTCATACGGGGCGGCGGCGGGCTCGACACCATCACCTTCCACAAGATCTTCGCCGCCCTGCACATTGCGGGCATGATCCTCACCCCGATGTTCGCGCCGGACGACGAGGGCGGCGGCTCGCGGTCCCGGCTGCGGACCCATCAGGCCCTCGGTTATGCCACTTTTGCCGCCTTCAGCGCGGGAATGATCGTGGTGACGTTCTTCAAATGAGCCCTCCCTCCCCGCATCCCCGGCGCACCGAACACCCATGCCGTCCGCATCGACGGAACCCTGCGTATCCCGACGACAACCCTCGATTCCTCATGAACACTCGCCTCTCGTGCTGCCTCGGCGCGCTCCTCACGCTTCTTCTCGCGCTTCCGCTCACCGCCTCGGCGCAAACGGTGTATCACATCGTCCCGAAAGAAAGCACCGTCACGTATGCGATGGACCATCCCGCGCACAAATGGGACGGCGTCAGCCATAGCGCCACCGGAACGGTCGAGATCGGACCGGACGGCGCCGTGACGGCGATCCACGTCGAGATCCCGGTGCTCACGTTCGACAGCGGCAACCGGAACCGCGACTCGCACATGGCCGAAGTGGTGGAGTTCTATCTCTACCCCAAGGTGATCTTCGACGCCACCGACGTGACGCCCATCGACTCGGTCGCCGACGGTGAGGCGGACGCTTTCTGGCGCATCCGGGGGAACCTCACGTTTCACGGCGTCACGAAGCCCATCGAGACGGTGGCGAAGGTGATGCGAGACGGGGATCGGCTCCGTGCCGAAGGCGCGTTCGACGTGAAGATCACCGACTTCGACATGGAGCGGCCTTCGCTCCTCATGGTCAAGGTGAAAGACTGGATCGGCCTCAAGTTCGACCTCTCGGCCGAAGCCGAAGAAGCGACGACGGCCACGCGCACGAACCGTTGAACGCGCTCACGAACCGTCGTGGGCATAGGCCTCGATGATGTCCGCGCCGAGGAAGCGGTCGTCGGCGTTGACGTGCCATTTCATGGTCTTCGGCAGGCGGATGCCGTCGTGCGCCACCTCGTCCTCGAAGACGATGTACTCGCCGTCGTTCGCGCTTTCGTCGTGGTAAAAGCGGCTTCCGACGAGGGCGTGCGTGACCGGGTCGAAGTAGAAGTACCACGTGTCGGAGCCGGGCTCTTCGTACGTGACGCGGACGACGTAGGCCTCGCGCCCGGCGAACGTCGTGGTCTTCACTTCGGGATCGAGGCGGACGCCGGGGTCGGCGAGGTTCATCGGGAGGCTGTGCATGTAGCCGTAATACGCGTGCCACCACTGCACGCCCTCGCACGAGAGCCGGTAGCGTTCGCGGAGGTCGTCGGGGATGTCGGCGGAGCCGTCGAGCGTGGCCGAACAGTGCTCGCCGTCGGACGCCGCCTCGACGACGCGCCCCTCGCGCTCGGAGCGGTACGAGAAGCCGCCCGTCGGATAGTCGAGCACGAGCGAAGTTTTCCGGTCCTTGCCGCCGGGACGGGTCTCGATGAGCGTGAGGTGGTGCGCGCGCGTCATCCACACCCCGGCGGGGTCGTGATACGCGATGCTTCTGCGAACGACCTCCTCGGCGGAGGGCTGCGCGAGGGCCGTCGCGGCAAAGAGGAGGCCGAGCATCGGGAGGAAGGGGCGAAGGTTCATGATGCGTTCCGTGATTGAAGTTCGGAAGGAAGCGGCGGTCCCGGATCAGCGACGACGGCGAGGCTCTTTGATCGTGAGCGTGCCGCTCGCCGTCTCGCCGTTCATCGTCACCTCGACGGTGTACGTGCCCGGGAGCAGGTAAACCTTCCCGTTGGCGGCGGCTTCCATCTTTTTCGCGTCCTCGCCGGTCTGCTTTTCATTGTATGCCTCGGCGCGGTCGGGGTCGGCGGTGAGGTCGTACGCGGGATAGTTCAAGCCGCGCTCGGCGTCGTCGGTGAAAGCCCGAAGCAGCATCCCGTCATCGGTGGAGACGCGGATCACGGCCGAGCCGGCGGCCCCTGCGAAGTACGGCAGTTCGATCTCCGGTTCGTTGTACTCGGCCCATCCGGCGAAGCGCTCGCCCCAGTTTTCGCGATATACGACGTCATCGATCGGAAAGAGGTGGACCGGCTTCTCGCGCATCTCCGGCGTGAGCGCCTCCACGTGCTCGACGTTCGCGACGTAGATCGAGCGGCCGTGCGTGCCGACGACGAGGTCCTTCTCCCGCGCCTGCACGACGAGGTCGTGGACGGGCGCGTACGGCAGCCCCCGATCCATCATCATGAACGACGCGCCGCCGTCGAGCGAGACGTAGACGCCGTGGTCCGTGCCCACATAGAGCACGTCCTCGTTCGCCGGATCCTCCGTGACGACGTTGACGGGTTCGAGCGGGAGGTCGGTCCCGATGCGCGTCCACGTCTGCCCGTAGTCGTCGGAGCGATAGACGTACGCCTCGAAGTTGTCCCACCGATAGCCGTTGAGGGCGGCGTAGACGCGCCCCTCGGCATGGTGCGAGGCCTCCACGCGGCTCACCCACAGGTGTTGCGGGAGATCGTCCGAGATGCGCGTCCATGCCACACCGCCGTCGCGCGTGACGTGGATGAGGCCGTCATCGCTCCCGGTATAGATCAGCCCGAACGCGAGGGGCGACTCGTCGATGGTGGCGAGGGTGCCGAAGGGCACGTCGCCGGGGCGTCCACCGGCGGTGAGGTCGGGGGAGATGGGCGTGAAGTCGTCGCCCCGGTTCATCGAGCGGTAGAGCCGGTTTGCGCCCATGTACAGGATGTCCTGGTTGTGGCGCGAGAGATGGATCGGCGTCTGCCAGTTGAAGCGGGGCGGGTGCTCGCCGAGTTCATGGGTCGGGCGGATGCGCGCGCGTTCGCCCGTATGCCGGTTCACCCGAAAATAGTTGCCGAACTGAAAGCCGGTGTACACGGTCGCATTGTCGCGGGTGTCGACCTCCACCTGCATGCCGTCGCCTCCGAGGAGGAAGTCGTATGGATAGTCGCCCGTGGCCTGCCATCGGAGGCTGTATTCATACGTGCTCGGTCCGACCCACACGCCGTTGTCCTGAAGCCCGCCGTAGACGTTGTACGGCTTCGCGTCATCGACGGCGACGTTATAGAACTGCCCGACGGCGGGCGCATTGGCCTTCGTCCACGTCTCGCCGTCGTCGTACGAGACGTGGACGCCGCCGTCGTTCCCGTTGATGAGATGCCCCGGGCGGCGCGCATCCACCCACAGCGCGTGATGGTCGGCGTGGACGTTCTCCCGGTTGATGCTCGCCCACGTCTGCCCGCCGTCTTCCGACTTGAGGATCGGCACGCCCATGATGTACAGCCGGTCGGGCGTCTCGGGCGCGACGCGGATTTGCCCGAAATAGTAGCCGTACGAATAGTACACCCCGTCGATGTAGTCGTCGTGCGTGCGCCGCCACGTCGCGCCGCCGTCATCGGAGCGATAGACTTCGGCGCCGATGACCGGCGTCTCGAAGAGCTGCGCGTTGGCGTCCTGGAGATAATCGACGAGCGCCACGGGCATGATCTCGCCTTTCCGGATCCTCTCCCGCACTGTTGCCGCCGTGTATTTCTCGGGGAAGCCGTTGTCCCGGAGGAAGGCTTCGAGGTCGTCGTCGGAGACGTCCATGAACGCCTCGCGCGTCATCGTGCGGAGCATCTCACGGGTGAGGGCGGGCTTCTCTTCCTCCTCCTCGGGCGGACGCCGGTTGTAGTTGTCGAGCACGGCAAAGACGATGTTCGGATCGCCCGGATAGACCGCCAGGCCGATGCGCCCGACGAGCGGCCCGGTCGGGAAGCCGCTGCCTTCGATGGTCAGGCGCGTCCACGTCTCGCCGCCGTCGGTGGATTTATAGATGCCCGAGCCTTCGCCGCCTTCGACGAAGTTCCACGCGCGGCGCTCACGATGCCACATCGCGGCGTACAGCGTGTTCGGGTTGCTCGGGTCGATCACCAGGTCGATGGCCCCGGTGTTGTCGTCGACGAAGAGCGTCTGCCGCCACGTCGCGCCGCCGTCGGTCGTTTTGTAGACGCCGCGTTCGGGGTTGGGCGAATAGAGATGCCCGGCGGCGGCCACCCACACCGTGTTCGGGTCGTCCGGGTGAAGCACGATGCGGCCCGTGCGATGCGTCTCGGACAGGCCCATGTGCCGCCACGTCGCGCCGCCGTCGGTGGACTTGTAGACGCCCGCCCCGGCGTAGGAGGAGCGGCTCGAGTTGTTTTCCCCGGTGCCGGCCCAGATCACCTCGCCGTGGTTCCAGTCGACGGCGATGTCGCCGAGGGTCATCACGGCCTGATCGTCGAAGAGCGGGGTGAAGGACTGCCCGTCGTTCGTGGTCTTCCACAGCCCGCCCGAGGCATAGGCGACGTAAAAGTGGGTCGGATCCTCGGGCCGCGCGTCGATGTCGACCACGCGCCCGCTCATGATCGTCGGCCCGACGTTCCGGAAGGCGACGTTTTGCACGAGGGAGGCTTCGCGGAGCGCCTCTCGCCGGGCCACGCTCGCGAGCCGGGCTTCGGCGGGCGTAGCGGGGACGAGCGTCTCCATCGTCGGCTCCTCGGCGGCGTCCTGCGCGAAGAGGCCGGGCACGGCGGCAAGGGTGAGAAGAACACAAAGAACGGAGGCACGAACGAAGGCGGGCATGGCTGTTTCTTTGGAATGGTGGGGAAAAGGACCGTATCCCGAAGGAGCGACGGGAAGTTAAGACATGGGGCGCAGGATTGCTCGCCGGCCCGTGCGCCTTCGGCGCGTCATTGGCTCGCCCGACGGCTCGCCGTCAGGAACTCACGGGATGGGCCGAAAAATGGTTTTCTCCCATACCGTTCGCGTCAAGCGCTCACCGTCGGGAACTTGCGGCGTTGACCGAGAAACGGCTTTCGCCCATACCCCCGGACATCCATGCCGTGCGTCGTCGGGAGGCTCGCGTGCGGTCGCCGTCAGGAACTCAGGGGGTTGACCGAAAGCGGCATGCTTCCGCAGGAACGCCCCGGCAGGCGTCGTGTGGTGGGCGCGGAAACGCATCGACTCGCGGCCCGTACGATTCCTCCCCTTCACGAAACCCCTGCCATGAAATCCTTCTTCTCGAAAACGGACCTGACGGCGCGGGAGCGCAAGGGGCTGAACCGGGCGCTCCGTAGCGCGGGGCGAGCCCTTCAGCGCCGCACGCGCATGACCCGGCTGATCCGCACGGGCTATACGAAGCTCGCGAACAATCCCGGCGCGCTCGCCCGCGTCAAGGAAGACCTCCGCACGTTGCTCCGCCTCGCACGCGCGTGGGTGCGGAACGAATACCGGGCCCTTCCGTGGCCCTCCATCCTCTACGCCGTCGCCGCGCTCATCTACTTCGTCAACCCCGCCGACGTCCTTCCGGACGCCCTCTTCGGCCTCGGCTTCGTCGACGACGTGGCCGTCGTCTCCGCCGTCGTACGCGCCGTCCGCGCCGACCTCGAAGCTTTCCTCGCATGGGAGGCGGCAAGCCGTCGGTTGCCTGCGGCCGGGGTTTCCTCACGCGAAGCCCTCGCGTCGCCCTTCCCCCACGGCTAGCCCGTCTGACGGTTCGGAAACAGGGACCGAAGGCGAGCGCCCCCGACGACACGTCCGGATGGCAGGCGCTCGCGCCTTAGAACGACCCGTTGAGGGCGTGGGAGGTGTCGGTGGCGGTGGCGGTGGAGTCGCTGCCGGAAAGGTCGATGAGGCGGAAGCTGACGGGGAGGCGCATCCGAACGGGCACCGCCTCGCCGTTCTGACGGCCCGGCATGAAACGCGTCTTTCGAAGCGCCCGCACCGCCGCCGAGTCGCACAGCGGATGCAGCGACTTGAGCACCTTGACGGAGGTGGGGCGTCCATCGGGTTCGACGATGAAGTCGAGGATCAGCCTTCCCTGAATGCCCGCGGCGATGGCGGCCTGCGGGTACTCGATGTTGATGTAATATGCGCCGAGCCCGCCCTGTATGGTCGGCATCTTCTCGGCGAAGGCGAGCACCATACGCTCCATCGGGACGTCCGGCAACGGCGGGGCATGCTCTTCCGGCGAAGCCTCCTCCGCGACGTTCCGATCCACGCCTTCGGTGCGCTCCACCGGTTCGGGGTGGGCAAAGAACGTGATCGGCACACCGGAGGCCGGCTCCGGTTTACGTTCTTCCTGCAGGTCTTCGAGTTGGATCGTTCGCTCGTCCCGGGGGAACTCCCATCCCACCTTGACCGGTGACTGAGACATCGGAAGACGAACCGCCGCAAGCACGACGAGCAGGCTTGCCGCCGTCGAGGCCAGGATGCGCATGCGGTAGCTTTCGCGACGGCGCTCGAACCGCTCTGGAAGGGAAAGGGAACGATGTTCGAGGCGGCCGATCATGACAACATATAAGCTGGGGAACACTACGTTACATGACGACGCAAAGCGGAGAATGTTGCCGCCCGCTCTTTTTATGTCCCTGTTTCCGGACGCCTTGCGGGCGGCCCACAGACGCCTCGTCTCCGCTTCCCGGGAAAGCGTCGGCCTCCGGCTCGCTCAGTCGATGTCCCACGGCGTATCCGCGCGGAGCGTGCGGTTGCGGGCGCGTCGCATCAGGATCTCTTGAAAGCCGATCTCCTCCTCCGGCTTCGAGGGCATCCGAAGCACGTACCGGCCGTCGGGATGGAGATCCCAGGCCGTCCGGCGATCCGCCATGGCGAAGCGCAGCGTCCGGATCAGGCGGGCCTTGAGCAGCGGTTTTTCCACCTCCACGACGGCTTCCACCCGGTCGTCCAGGTTGCGGCGCATCCAGTCGGCGCTGCCAATGAACAGGCGCGGGTCCTCGTTATTGCCGAAAAAGTAGATCCGGCTGTGTTCGAGGAAGCGCCCCAGGATGCTGATCACGCGTATGTTTTCGCTGAACTTCGGCAGCCCGGGACGCAGGCGGCAATGCCCGCGAATGATGAGATCGACCTGAACGCCGGCCTTCGAGGCGCGATACAGTTCCTGGATCATCTCGATGTCGTCGAGCGCATTCATCTTGGCGATGATGCGGCCGTTCCCGTGCTTTTTCTGGTTGGCCACCTCGCCGCGCACCAGCCGGAGGAACGTCTTCCGCATGTCGCGCGGGGCCACGACGAGCTTGCGATAATGCTGTTCGGGCGAATACCCGGTCAGATAATGGAACAGGTTGATCAGGTCGAATCCCAGGTCGGGATCGCACGTGAGCAGCCCGAAGTCGGTATAGAGCCGCGCCGTTTTCGGGTTGTAGTTTCCGGTGCCGATGTGGCAATAGGCCCGCAGCCCCTCGTCCTCTTCGCGGATGACGAGCGTCGTCTTCGTGTGCGTCTTCAGCCCCACGAGCCCGTACGTCACGTGCACGCCCGACTTTTCGAGGATCTGCCCCCACTCGATGTTGTTTTGCTCATCGAACCGGGCCTTCACCTCCACGAGCACCGCCACCTGTTTGCCGCTCTCGGCGGCGCGGATGAGCGCGTCCACGACGGGCGACTCGTCGGAGGTGCGATAGAGCGTCTGCTTGATGGCGACCACCTTCGGATCTTCGGCGGCCTCTTCGATGAAGCGCTGGGTGCTGGCCCGAAAGGATTCGTACGGGTGATGCACGAGCAGGTCGTCGTTCCGGATGACGGCGAAAATGTTCGGCCGATCCTTGGCCTCGCCCTCATGAAGCAGTCGCGTCGGGATGACCGGCTCCCACGGTTCGTACTTGTGTTCGGGATAATCGAGATCGGCCAACCAGAACGTGTCGGTCAGGTCGATCTGTCCTTCGACGTCATAGAGGTCTTCCTCCTTCAGGTCGAGTTCTCGCATGAGCAGGCTGCGGATCTCGTCCGTCATGCGGGCGTCCACCTCGGCCCGGACCACCTTGGCAAAGCGACGTTCCCGCAACTCGTCCGAGATCATCTCGATGAGATCGTCCGCCTCCTCCTCGTCCCGCCGCACGTCTGCGTTCCGGGTGATGCGGAAGGGGTGCACGCTGACGATCTCCATGCCGCGGAAGAGTTCGTGGGCGTTGTTGGCGATGACCTGTTCGATGGGCACGAAATGCCCCGGCTCGTCGAGGGCGATCCACCGTCCCCGATTCGTGGGCACCTTCAACCGCGCGAAGTGCTCGGTCCGGCGTTTCGGATGGCGCAGCGTCACGGCCAGCGAAAGGCTCAGGTTGGAAATGAACGGAAAGGGGTGCCCCGGGTCGACGGCGAGGGGCGTCAGCACCGGGAAGAAATTGGCCATGAAGTACTTGTGGAGCCGCTCTTTCTGACGCCGGTTCAGCGTGGCGTAATCGCGGATGTGGATGCGCGCCTTGTCACGGAGGAGGGGTTTGAGCGTTTGCTCCCAGGTCTCCGTGAGGGTCTTGTACATGGGCCGCACGGCCAGGCTGATGAGTTCGAGTTGCTCGGCGGGGGTTCGCCCGTCGGGCGAGAGTTTGTGCACGCCCGCCGCCACCTGTCGCTTCAGCCCGCCGACGCGCTTGCGGAAGAACTCGTCGAGGTTGCTGGCCGTGATGGCGAGGAACCGCACCCGTTCGAGCAACGGCGTGCGCGTATCGAGGGCCTGATGCAACACACGCCAGTTGAAATCGAGCCAGCTCAACTCGCGGTTGAAATAGAGCCTCGGGTCGTCGAGGCCGGCGCGTTTCGGCACCGGACGGGGCGCGGTGGCGCGAAGCACGGCAGAGGTCGGCGCTGCCCCCGTCGTCCCGTTGCCGCTCACCGGCTCTATCTCGACGTGTCGTGCTTCTTCTCTAATGCTCATATTCGTTCGATTGATCTCAAAAGGGTTGATCGTTCATGCCTCGCCCCCATCACGTGCCACGGCCGGCGTTTATGTGTACTCTCGCCGTAATCACGCGATCCCGAGTGCCGACGCACGCTGCCGGGCGCTCCCCGCAGTCGCGCGGAATTTTTAAGAAAGGCGCATGTGTTCATCGAAATCGCCGGGGGTCGCCCTGCATCGGCTGTGGGCAAGTCAACCGCCGGACCGTCAGGCATTTCCCCACATCCGGATCGCGGGGCGCCGTCTCAGACGAGCGCCCGGTTCGGAAGATGCTCGGCCTTCTGGAAAAAAACACCCGCCCCGTGGGCGCCGCCCCCCGGATCAAGCGGTGTCCGTGCCCAGAAAGGCGCGGCTTTCGATTTGTCTCCGTAGCCGGTGAAGCGCCATCATGCGTTCCTGATGCGCGCGCAGGTCCTCGCCGCGCTGCTGCGCCTGAAAGAGCGCGTCTTTCTGCCGCCGGATGGCCTCGTCGACGCGGATGCGCTTGAGAATCATCATGGCGCTCGCGGCCGTCTCCTCCGGGTCCTCATTGAGGCGCGGGACGTTGATGTTCTGCCGCTTTTGCCAGTTTTCCGACGGCTCGTACGGATCCACCATCACGGCTGCGGCGAGGCTCTGGATCGTCCGGCCGTACGCGCCCTCGAGGAGGCGCTTCGGCCGGACGTCGTCGTTCTCGTACATCGTCAGCAGGCGCCGCACCACCTCGCGGGCCGGGCCTTCGGTGAACTCCTCTTCCGCCATGTGCCCGAGGATGAACTCAATCATGGGCGCGCCGTGCTCGATCATGAGCCGAAGGAGGATCTTTTCCTGTGGCAGCGGCTCCCGCACGGCGGGCGCGGGAGACGGTCCCGGCGGCGCGCTCTCCGAAGGCGGCGGGGCCGGTGCGGCGGGCGGGCGAGGCGCGCGTCGGCGTTCCTCGCGCCGGTGGTTTCGGCCGATCGTTTCGAGCACGCTCCGAAGCTGCATGTCGGGCACGCCGAGCACCTCGCTCGCCCGCCGGAGGTACGACTCCCGGACGAGCTCGTCGGGGATGCGCGCCACCGCCCTGAGGATGCTCCGTTGCGTGCCGGCTTCTCCCTCGGGCGTGTCGAGCGCGCCCGTGCGCCGGGCCTGCGCATACATGTACGCCACGAAATCCTGGCGATGCTTCTTCACGTACGCATCGAAGGCTTCTCCGCCGTGCGCGCGCACGAACGAGTCCGGATCCTCGCCGCCGGGCAGGGCCACGGCATAGACGCTCATGCCCTGTTCGAGGCCGAGTTCGATGCCGCGCAGCGTGGCGCTCGCCCCTGCCGCGTCGGCGTCATAGAGCAGAAGGATGCGTTGGCAATACCGGTGAAGCGCCTTCACCTGTTCGGCCGTGAGCGCCGTCCCGCCGGCGGCAACGACGTTCTCCACGCCCGCCTGATGGAGCGAGATCACGTCGGTGTACCCCTCGACGAGCATCACTTCTTCGCGCCGCCGGATGGCCTGCTTCCCGTGGTACAGCCCGTAGAGCACCCGGCTCTTGTTATAGACCGTGGTCTCCGGCGAGTTGATGTACTTCGGCTGATCCTTATCCGCCGACAGAATGCGTCCGCCGAAGCCGAGCACCTTCCCCACGTGCGAGAGAATGGGAAAGATGACGCGCCCCCGATACCGGTCGTAATAGCCGTCTGCCTCGCGGCGCGGGATCACGAGCCCCGCCTTCTCGAGTGTCTCCACCTTGATGTGCTCCGCCTCCGCCGCGTGGAGCAGCCGGTCCCACGCATCCGGCGCATAGCCGAGACGGAATTTCTTCACCGTTTCCTTCGTAAATCCGCGTCCGCGCAGGTATTCGAGCGCGGGCTTCCCCGCCTCGGTCTGGGTGAGCTGGATATAGAAAAAACGGGCCGCAAAGAGCAGCGCGTTATAGATCGACTCGACCTCGTTGGCCCGTTCCTTCTGCGCAGCGTCTTCCGGCAGCGGCACCCCCGCCCGCTCGGCAAGCGCCTTCGCCGCCTCGAAGAAGCCGACGCCTTCGATCTCCCGGACGAACGTGTACACGTCGCCGCCCTTCCGACAACCGAAACAATAAAAAAGGTTGTGCTCGGGATCCACGCTGAACGAGGGCGACTTCTCGCTGTGGAACGGGCATAATCCCCAGAATTTCGCTCCGCGCTTTTTCAGCCGCACGTAGTCCCCCACCACCTCCACGATGTCCGTGGCGGCGCGGATCTCTTCGATCTTTTCATCCGAAAGAAACATGGCGCGAGGGAGCACGAAAACGAGCGGAGCGGACGTCGGGCGCCCTAAACGAGGGGCATCGGCGCAGCCACCGAGGCGCGCGCGTTTTCCACGGGACCGATGGGCGGCTTGTCCGAGCACTGGCACGAACTCAGACCGAACGTCAGAAAAAGGGCGGCGAGGAGCAAAAATCTTTTCATGGGAAGAAGGCCTCTTCAGGACAGGTTGGGGTTGAAAGACGAACGCCATAAAATAGGGCATGGCGCTCAATGGCGTGGTAAAGAAGCGCTAAATTGCTTCCGCTTCCTTTACTTTCTTTGGCGGCACGAGCGTTTGACGCGCCGGGCGCGACGCCGTACTTTGCCGGGCGAAGTCAATCGTCTCCCTTTCGGTCATCAAAACTCCTCGGATCCTTGAAAATCCTCGGCATCGACATCGGAGGATCGGGTGTGAAGGGCGCGCCCGTGGACATCGTGCATGGAACCCTGGCGGCGGAACGCTTCCGCATCCCCACGCCGAAGCCCGCCACGCCCAGGGCCGTCGTCAAGGCCGTGCATCGAATCGTCGAGCATTTCGAATGGAAAGGCGCCGTCGGATGCACCATCCCGGGGCGGGTCAAGCACGGGACGGTGCTCACCGCTGCGAACATCGACCGGCGATGGATCGGCGCCAATGCGGCGCGGCTCATCGAGGAGAAAACGGGCTGCCGGACTTTCGTGCTCAACGACGCCGACGCCGCCGGCGTGGCCGAGATGGCTTTCGGCGCGGGCCGTGATCGGCACGATTTCGTGATGGTCCTCACCATCGGCACCGGCATCGGCTCGGCGCTCTTCATCAATCAGATCCTCGTCCCGAACACCGAACTCGGCCACCTCGAACTCGACGGGCGCGACGCCGAATCTCACGCCGCCGACAGCGCCCGCAAACGCGACGACCTCCCCTGGAAGGCCTGGGCGCGACGCTTTCAACGGTACCTCGAACACGTCGAGTTTCTCTTCGCGCCGGACCTTCTCATCATCGGCGGCGGCATCAGTCGGCCGAAGAAATGGGAGAAGTTTTCCGGTCATCTGAAGACGCAGGCGGACCTGACGCCGGCGCTCCTTCAAAACGAGGCCGGCATCATCGGCGCCGCCTACAGCGCGCGCGCGTGTTACGAGCCTGAAGTCACCGTGTGAGCGCCGCCGCCCTCTCGCCCGAAGTTGCCTGCCCCGCCGCGTACGAGGGCTCGTTTTTTCGCATGAAGCCGAATCCCGGATGGATTATTTCGAAGCTACGTACCACCTCGACGTCGCGGCGGACCGCGCCGAAGCGCTTGCCGAAGCGGTGCACCTGGAACAGACCATCGAGACGCCGCGCGGGGTGGGCCTGCGCTACCCGTTCGTGCGCGCGCACATGATGGGCCGTCGGAGCGCACCCGTCCCCGATCCCGCGGGCGGCTTTCGCGTGACCCTGACGTTGCCCGTGCGCACCGCCGCCGCCGATCCCGCGCAGTTCCTCAACGTGCTCTTCGGCAACAGTTCCATGCACGCCGGCGTCCGGCTCGACGACTTCACGCTGCCGGAGCCGCTGGCCTCGCTTTTCCGCGGGCCGCGCTTCGGCATCGAGGGCCTGCGGGCGCGCCTCGGCATCCACGACCGCCCGCTGACGGCTTCCGCCCTCAAGCCCGTGGGCCTGTCGGTCGAGGAGACGGCTGCCCTCTGTCGCACGCTTGCCGAGGGCGGCGTCGACCTCATCAAGGACGATCATTACCTCGCCGACCACCCGTTCTGCCCTTTCGAGGCGCGCGTCCGTGCCTGCCTCGACGCCGTCGCCGAAGGGGCGGCCCGAAGCGGCGCGCGATCGGTTTACGTGCCCAACCTCTCCGGCACGCCCGAGACCATCCTCCGGCAATATGAGTTCGCGCGGAAGGCCGGAGCCGAGGCGGTGATGGTCGCGCCCATGCTCGTGGGATTGCCCTTCTTCCACGAGTTGACGCACCGCCGGCTCGACGTGCCCGTGCTGGCGCACCCGAGCTTCACCGGCGCGGCGCGGATGCGCCCCGGGCTGCTGCCGGGCAAGCTCTTCCGGCTCTTCGGGGCCGACGCCGTCATCTTCGCCAACTACGGCGGGCGGTTCAGCTTTCCCCGCGACGTCTGCCTCGACGTCGCCGAGGCGCTCCGATGCCCGTGGCCCCCGTTTCGCCCGGCTTTCCCCGTGCCCGCGGGCGGGATGCAGGTCGAGCGGGCCGCCGAACTCGTCGAGACCTTCGGCACGGACGCCATCCTGCTCATCGGCGGGAGTCTGCTCGAAGCCGGAGATGCGCTGCTCGAACGCACACGCGCCTTCACCGAAGGCATCGCCCGGGCCGCCCTCTCGACGCCCCTCCAGCCCTGAGGTTTGCCCCATGGACGCCGAGAACAACCCCGCCCCCGTACGACGTTTCCATCCAACCGCATCCGGGTTTCGCTGGGACGACGTTCCGGTGAAAGTTTACAAACCCGAAGGCGCGCATTTCAGGGACGTCACGCGCCAGGTGCTCTTCGAAGGAACGGCGGAACTCCCCACCCAGGTGCGATATTTCGAGCTCGCGCCCGGCGGCCATTCCACGTTCGAGCGCCACGAACATCCCCATGCCGTCTTCGTCCTCCGGGGACGGGGCCGGGTGCTCGTGGGCGAGACCGTCGCCCCGGTGACCCCGTTCGATCTCGTCCACGTCCCCCCTATGGCCTGGCATCAGTTCCGCGCCGCCTCCGACGCGCCGCTCGGCTTCGTGTGCCTCGTCCCCTGCGACCGCGACCGCCCGATGCGCCCGACACCCGACGAGGCAGCCGCCCTCCGCGCCCATCCCGTGCTCCGCGACTTCATCCGCCTCTGACCCTCGCCCGATGGTCGCCGCTCTCCGGCCTCGCTCCCGATCAGCGGCTCGGCCATATCCCGTTCTGGGAAAAATGCCTATGCCTCAATAGGGTCATTCCCCATTTACAGGGTCCACCGCCCTGCGATATATTGGTCATACCCTGCAGTTGTAGGGTAAGGGGGTTTCAATAATGGGTGATCACAACCCGCTCACCTTGGTGAGTTTGCCCTGTCCACGCGGATGAAGCAGGCAGGTGATCATTCATCCCGCCTTTTGTGCTTCATTCGCGTGCGACGGGGTTTTTTTATACCGAGAGTCCCATCTCGGTGGATACGGACAGGGAGCCGTTTGAGGTAGTTCGACCAGACCCGCTCTCTTCGTTGTCCGTCTAAACAGGGCTGAAATACCTGGGATCGCAGTTCCCCTTTTCGGGCAAGGCCATACCGACGATCGTGTGAGCGGAAAGCCTTTTAGTGCCCGCAGGGTGAGATCCTCGAGCCCGCATGATCAGAGCCTCTCCGGGGGCCGGGACGTTCTCCACGAAAGCCCGGTCGTGTCCCCACAGGAGAGGCTTTTTCTTGTCTTCGCCGGTCGCCACTTCTTCCCGGTGAATGTCCTCGGAAGCGGACGCACCGCCGCACGCACTTCATGAATCCCGCCTTTTGCGCCGTCCCTTTCCCTGTGCCCACGGACGGGAACACCGGCCCTTTCCCCCCGCGTGAAGACGCAGGCGGACTGCTCGCAGCGTTTTTCGTCTTCACAACATGTTCAATCAGGCATCATCTTTGCCAAGTCTTCGGTCCGTTCCCCTTCCCATCGAAAGCTCAAACCCTGACGGAGGTTGACATGACCCACACGAACCTCGCGCCCCCCCTTCCGGCTCCTTCCGCATCGGAGGAACACCCCACCACGGTTCGGCTCTCTTTCGAGGTCATCGCCGTGATCCTCAGCTTTCTGAGCCTCGCGCTGGTCATCGCTTTTGCCGTCAACGAACTGCCCGGCATCGCCTCCTGATCCTCGCGCCCTTCTTTCCCCCGAAGCCGCTCTTCACCGCGCCACGCGCACCATGTCCGGAGCGATGAACGCCCCCGGAAAGCGCGTGATGACCAGCGCCAGCACTTCCTCTGCCGCCTCTCGCGACGTAAAATCTCCGATCCGTACGCGATAGTAGGGTTGATGGTACCGCACGTACACCGGCAAATCCGGCCCGAGCCCGGGCGGACGTTCCGCTTCGGGCGCCGTCTCCCACCACGCCAGCACTTCGTTCTCCCGCTCGAAAGCATCCTCTTTGTCGAGCGACTGGTAGATTTGGATGCGATAGCCCTGCACGAGCTGTTCGGCGCCCTGCTCGACCCGGCCGCCGAGTAGTTGGGCCGGAACGTCATGTTCGACGGAGACGGACCGCTCGGGCGGACGATCCCGGTATGCCCCGGCATCGAAGTCTTCGTAGTCGGAGAGGCGAATCTCTTCGGCCGCCGTGTCGGCGCTCGACGGCTCGGGGCCGGCGGCGCTTCGGCTGCCGGAGCACGCGCTCATCGAGAGCGCCGCGCCGATCCACAGGCCCAGAAGCACGCGCCGGGCGCCTTTCATCTTCCGCATCATCCGTCGCTCCTCCGATTAATACCCGTCGCCGCCGGCAACGAGTCCTTTCACGATCTCGACCGAAGCGCTCGCTCCGATGCGGGTGGCCCCGTGCGCGATCATGCTCTCGGCGTCCTCCCGTGAGCGAACGCCGCCGGAAGCCTTTACGCCCATGCCGCGCCCGACCACCCGGCGCATCAGCGCCACGTCGGCGGCCGTGGCCCCGCCTTTCGAAAAGCCCGTCGAGGTCTTGACGAAGTCGGCCCCGGCATTCCGGGCAAGCACCGAAGCGATCACCTTCTCCTCATTCGTCAGAAGCGCGGTCTCGAGGATCACCTTGACGATGATGCGTTCCCCCGCGCCCTGCCGGCGCGCCGCCTCGACGACGGCCCGGATGTCGTTCTCCGCATACTCGAACGCCCCGCTCTTGAGCTTCCCCACGTTGAGCACCATGTCGAGCTCGGTTGCTCCGTCGCGGACGGCCAGCTCGGCCTCGAACACCTTCGTGGCGGTCTGCGTCGCGCCGAGGGGAAAGCCGATGACGGTGCATATGGCGACCGGTGTGCCCCGCAATTCCTCGGCTGCCAGCGGCACATAGCACGGGTTGACGCAGACCGAGGCGAAACAGTACCGTCGCGCCTCGTCGCACAGCTTGCGGATCTGCGCCTCGGTGGTGTCGGGCTTGAGGGCCGTGTGGTCGATCATGCGCGCAAGCGGAGGGGCCAGCTCACAGGCCGAAAAACCCATCTCGGCCGGCTTGTCCGCACAGACGCCAAAGCGGCACGCCCCCGCGTTCACCATGCGGTGCAATGCGTCGTGCAACCGCCGCTCGCCGCCGACGTTCGGAGGCGCGGTCTCCTTGACCCGCGCTTCGAGACGGCGAATCACCTGTTCCTTTTGCGTTCCGTCCATGGGTCGAAGATACGATCTGCCGGGAAAAGATGGTGTACGTCAACCGCCCGAATGGGTTCGGAACCCGGTTTGACGAAAAATGCACGGCTACGAAGCATTTCCCCTCTCCCGAACCGCCCAGGCGTTCCCGGTTCCCTGTGGAACGAGCACGCGCAACCCTCCCGGCGCCACTTCGACGGCGATGCGCCTGGCCGCGCGGCTGAGCACCTCGCCGTCGGCGTGCAGGGGCACGCCGACGGCGAGCTCGGCGAAGAAGGCGGGGACGCGGTGGGCGTGCGCCTCGCGAAAGCCGAGATGCCGTCCCCACAGGGCAAACGGCAGGATGGAGAGGATCCGTCGCGTCGGGGCGGCTTCGACGACGAGCACCTCGAGGAGGCCGTCGGTGAGCGAGGCCCGAGGCGTGAGGCGAAAGCCGCCGCCGGAGCTGAAGCCGTTGCCCGCCGTGACGAAGAGGAGCTTCCCGTCGAAGAGAGGCGCGCCGGGATGTTCGGGCGTTCCGACGAAGAGGCGCGCCCCGGGCTCCACGCGCCGGCGAAGCGCCCGAAACACGGCAAGGAGATATGCCGAGAGACCCGGCAGGCGCTTCGTCCGAGCGCCCTCATCCGCCGCCCGCGCATCGAAGCCGAGCCCCATCGCATTCACGAACACCTCTTCGCGCACGTCGCTTTCCTCCCGCCATCGCACCCGTCCATAATCCACCGCGACGATCTCGGCGTGGGCGAGCGCCCGTATCGCCGCCCGGGCGGACCCCGGCATCCGGAGCGCGCGGGCGAAGTCGTTGCCCGTGCCGAAAGGAACCACGCCGAGCGCCGCGCTTCCTCCGCCCTCGATCAGCCCGCGTCCGACCTCGTGGACCGTGCCGTCGCCCCCGACGGCAATCACCGCGTCCGACGTCTGCGCCGCCGCGCGGGCAAGGGCTGCCCCGTGCCCCGGCCCCTCGGTCATCGCCCAGCGCACCGGCAGTCCCGCCGCGCGGAAAGCCGCCTCGAGCTTCGCCCGCCGACGTCCCGCCGTTCCGTTCCGCGCCGCCGGGTTGAGGATAGCCGTGATCCGCATAAATGCCCTCGTCGGTGAATGATCCGCAAACATACGGCGCGCGATTGTATTTTGGGTCCCCCATGCCCTATCGTCTTCCGGGCGAAATCGTGCGCGGCCCGGGTTTCGTCTTCGGCAACCCGCGCTGCCCGGAACGCGCACCACGACCCCTGACATGCCCGTTCCAGGCGTTCCCAACCTTTGCATTCAACCCCTAGAATGAACCCTTTTCGAGCGTTTCTCGTCTTTTTCACCCTCGCGACATCCGGGGTGTTCGGATGCGCGAAGTCGCCGGCCCCCTCGGGCGGAGAGGTGCGCGCGTTCACCGACGACCTCGGACGAACCGTCGAACTGCGGCAGCCCGTCGCCCGCGTGGCGACCGTCGCGCCGAGCCTGACGGAGATCGTCTTCACCGCCGGAGCGGGCCGCAAGCTCGTCGGCGTGACGACGGCGGACGACTACCCGCCGGCGGTCGATACGCTCCCCCGTTTCAGCGCCCTCCCGATGAACTTCGAAGCCGTCGCGGCGCTGCGTCCCGACGTCGTCCTGGGCCTCACGCAGATCAACAATCCCCGCGACGCCGAGACGTTCGCCGCGCTCGGCATCCCGATGGTCTTCTTCTCTTTTCGACGGCTCGGCGACGTGATGCGCGTCCTTCGCACGACGGGCGACCTCCTCGGCGCCGCCGCGCGCGCCCGCGCCGCCGCCGACTCGCTTCAGCGGCTCGTCGATGACCTCCGCGCGCGCTCGGAAGCCATCGAGGAGCGGCCCCGCGTGCTCTTTCTCATCGGCGACGGCACGCTCTTCGCCTTCGGACCGGAAAGCTATATCCACGAACTCATCTTCCTCGCCGGAGGGCAGAGCATCACCGAGGATCTCACGACGGAAGCGCCCATCCTCAGCGACGAGTTCGTCCTCACCTCCGCTCCGGACGTGATCGTCGGCGCATTCGGGGAAGACTACGACCCCGCCCGCCTCCTCGCACTTCACCCGACGTGGACCGTCGTCCCTGCGATCCGTGACGGGCGGGTTTTCAGCTTCGCGCCCGACCTGTTTTTGCGTCCGGGTCCCCGGCTCGTGGAGGGAGCGCGGCGGCTGGCCGCCCGGCTTCACCCGTCGCTCTTCGCGGCGGAAGCGACGGGGGAACGTCCATCGGGAGAACGTCCATGAGGAAACCCGTCGTCACCGCGTTGCTGCTCGCGGCGCTTCTCGTCGTCTCCACGGTCGCGGCCGTCTCTTTCGGAAGCGAGTCGATCGCCTTCCGGGACGTGCTCGGCGTTTTCCGAAGCCGTCTGCCTTTCGTCGGCGGCGCGGCGCCCGACGCTACGGTGGAGCAGATCGTGTGGCAGCTCCGGTTTCCGCGCGCGCTCCTGGCGATGATCGTCGGCGGCGGCCTGTCCATCATCGGCGTAGCGATGCAGGCGCTCGTGCGCAATCCGCTGGCCGAGCCGTACATCCTGGGCATTTCGAGCGGCGCCTCGGCGGGCGCTTCCCTCTTCTTCCTCGGCCTGTTGCCGCCGTTGCTCACGCGCGCGCTCACGATGCCTCTGGCCGCTTTCCTGGGCGGGTGGCTCGCGATCACCGTCGTCTATCTCACGGCGCGGACCGGCGCGCGCGTCTCGGTGGCGCGGCTGCTCCTGGCCGGTGTGGCGATGTCCGCGCTGATGGCGTCCCTCACGTCGTTCATCACGCTCGTCTCGCCCGATCCGAACCGGCTCCGCGCCGTGCTTTTCTGGCTGCTCGGCTCGCTCAACGGGGCGCACTGGAGCCTGCTCCCCTTTCCCGCCCTCACCGCCGTGCTCGGCCTCGTGTGTCTGACCGCGCTCGCCCGCCCGCTCGACGCGCTCCTCACCGGCGAAGAGCCCGCCTTCAACCTCGGCGTGCCCGTCGAGACGGTCAAGCGTCTGCTCATCCTGCTGGCCGCCTTCGTCACGGGCGCGCTCGTGGCCGTCTCCGGAGCCATCGGCTTCGTCGGCCTGATCGTGCCGCATGCCGTGCGCGCGCTCGTGGGCGTATCGCACCGCCGCGTGGTGCCCACGAGCTTCTTTGCCGGGGCCGTCTTCCTCCTGTGGGCCGACCTCGGCGCGCGCGCCATCCTGCCCTCACAGGATTTCCCCGTGGGCATCATCACGGCGCTCGCCGGCGCGCCGTTCTTCCTCGCGCTGCTTCGCCGCAACCCGTACCGCTTCGGATGACGCCGCTTCCCGGAGGCGGCGCTCCCCTCCGAAATTCCTCCCGAACCCCGACCGCTCCAAACTTCTTTTCCGAGGGGGCGTATATGATCGTCAAGTTTCAAAAAAAATTGAAAGCCAGGTTTGTTCATGCCTGACCTCCCCCCGGCGCAGCCGGAAACGGACGCGCCCGCGAGCGCCTTTGCACCCTTGGCGCGCACGATCACCCTCGCCGACGTGCGCCGCCCCGTCGAAGCCGAACTCGCTCATTTCCGCCGGTATTTCCGGGGCGCGATGCGCACGAAGGTGGGCCTGCTCGACAAGGTGATCCGATACGTCCTCCATCAGAAAGGCAAGCGCATCCGCCCGATCCTCGTCCTGCTCTCGGCGAAAGCCTGCGGCGGCGTCTCGGAGTCGAGCTACCGGGGGGCGGCGCTCGTCGAACTGCTCCACACGGCCACGCTCATCCACGACGACGTGGTCGACGACGCCGAACGACGGCGCGGGCTCTTCTCGATCAATGCGCTGTGGAAGAACAAGATCGCCGTGCTTCTGGGAGACTTCCTCCTCAGCCGGGGCCTTCTCCTCGCCCTCGATCATCACGACTATCCGCTCCTCCATACCGTTTCCGACGCCGTCCGGCGCATGAGTGAGGGGGAACTCCTTCAGATCGAAAAGACCCGTCACCTCGACATCGACGAGGCAACGTACTTCCGCATCATTTCCGACAAGACCGCCTCACTCATCGCCGCGTGCACGACGTGCGGGGCCCTCAGCGCCACCGACGACGCCGAGGACATCGAGCGGATGCGCGTCGTCGGAGAGAAGCTCGGCCTCGCCTTTCAAATCCGCGACGACCTCTTCGACTTCGGCGTGCAGGACGTGGGCAAGCCGCTCGGCATCGACCTTCAGGAAAAAAAGCTGACCCTCCCGCTCATCTTCGCCCTCCGGGAATCGGGCCGGGCCGATCGGAAGCGCATCCTCCGGATCGTTCGGAAGAAAAGGAAAAGCCGCGCCGACATCCGGACGGTAGGGGCGTTCGTCGAGGAGACGGGCGGCATTGCCTATGCCCGGCGGCGGATGACCGAGCTCGCCCGGGAAGCCCGCGACCTCCTTGCCGCGTTCCCTCCCACCGAAGCCCGCGACGCGCTCATCGACCTGACCGACTATACCGTGCGGCGCAAAAGATAGCCGCCCGCGTCCCGGAAACGCCCGCATTTCCGTAGATTACGGACGTCGAATCCCCTCTCATCCCACGCACGCCGCAATGCCCACCCTTCATCTCCTCGGAACCGGCGCGGCCCTGACGGACCCGCATCGTCACACCGCCATGCTTGCCTTCTCCGACGGCGGCTCCACGTTCCTCGTCGACTGCGGCGGCGACGTGGTGCAGCGGCTCCTGAAGGCCGGTCTCGATCCCGGCACGATCTCGGGCCTCTTCATCACACACGAGCATCCGGACCACGTCAGCGGCTTTCCGCTCTTCATCGAGAAGATCTGGCTGGCCGGTCGCACGGAGCCGCTGCCCGTCTACGGCATCGCGCCCGCCATCGAGCAGGCATGGCGCTGCCTCTCGGCCTTCAACATCGGCCACTGGGAGATCCCGGAACTGGTGTGGGAGGAGATCGACCACCGGGAGGGCGCGCCGGTCTTCGACGACGACCGGTGGCGCGTGACGGCCTCGCCGGGCACGCACACCGTGCCCGTGACGGGCGTGCGCGTGGAGAGCAAAGCCACCGGCGGCGTCGTCACGTATTCGAGCGACACCGAGCCGAGCGACAGCATCGAACGCCTGGCGCGAGAGGCGGATGTGCTCGTGCACGAGGCCAACGGACCGGGCTACGGCCACACCTCCCCCGCCGACGCCGCCCGCCTCGCCGCCCGCGCCCGGGCCGGGCGCCTGCTTCTTACCCATCTCCCCCCGAACCTCTCCGACGACGACCTCGCCGAAGCGCGCCGCCACTTCGCCGCCACCGACCTGGCCGAGGAACTGGGCGCGTATCCGTTCTGAAGGGGCTCCCTGCCTTCGCCGTCATGGGCTCGCCTCGGTCGCGTCAAGGTCATCCCCTCGCCCCCCATACGGTTCGCGTCAGGGGCTCGCGTTCCTGCCCTCCCCCTACGAAACACGGAATACGCACGTCCCGAACCTTCACGCCGTCACGGGTTCGAGGCCGAGTTCGCGGACGGCGATCTCGCGCATCCGAAACTTCTGCACCTTCCCCGTGACCGTCAGCGGGAAGGCTTCCACGAATTTCCAGTATTTCGGAATCTTGTACGTGGCGATGTTGCCCTTGCAATAGGCGTGAAGGTCCTCCGCCGTGAGCGTGACGCCGGGCCTGGGTTTCACCCACGCCATCACCTCCTCCCCGTATTTCTCCGAGGGCACGCCGATGACCTGCGCCACCTCGATGCCCGGATGCCGCATGAGATATTCCTCGATCTCGCGCGGGTAGATGTTCTCTCCTCCGCGAATGATCATTTCCTTGATGCGCCCGACGATCCCGACGTACCCTTCCTCGTCCATCACCGCGAGGTCGCCGGAGTGCATCCATCCCGCCTCGTCGATGGCCTCGCGCGTGGCGGCTTCGTCGTCCCAATAGCCCCGCATCACGCCGTATCCGCGCGTGCATAGCTCCCCCCGCACCCCGCGCGGCACGACGGCCCCGCTCCCGGGATCGACGATCTTGATCTCCACGTGCGGCAACACACGCCCGACGGTGGTCACCCGCTTCTCGACGGGGTCGTCGGGGGCCGTGAGGGTCGAGACGGGCGAGGTTTCCGTCATGCCGTAGGCGATGGTCACCTCGGGCATGTGCATGCGGCTCATGACCTCGCGCATGGTCTCGATGGGACACGGCGCGCCCGCCATCATGCCGGTGCGGAGCGAGGACAGATCGTAGGCGTCGAAGCGCTCGTGGTTGAGTTCGGCGATGAACATGGTGGGGACGCCGTAGAGGGACGTGCAGCGCTCCGCCTCGACGGTGGCGAGCACGGCCTCCGGGTCGAACGCTTCGCCGGCGATGACCATGCACGCGCCGTGCGTGACGCAGGCGAGGTTGCCGAGCACCATGCCGAAGCAGTGATAGTACGGCACCGGGATGCACACCCGGTCGCGCTCCGTGTAGCGGAGGGCCTCGCCGACGAAAAAGGCGTTGTTCAGGATGTTGTGATGCGTCAGCGTCGCGCCTTTGGGACGCCCCGTCGTGCCCGAGGTGTACTGGATGTTGATGGGGTCGTCGAACTGCAGGAGGGCTTCGCGCGCGCGCAAGGCGTCCGGCGTCACCGTCTCGGCGCGCGCGAGCAGTTCGTCCCAGTCGTCCTCGAAGAGGATCACGCGCCGAAGCGCCGGACACTTGCCGCGCACCTCTTCGATCATGGGGCGATAGTCCGTCTTCCGGAAGCCCTGCGCCATGATGAGCAGACGGATCCCCGCCTGCCGGAGCGTGTAGGCGAGTTCGGAAGTCTTATAGGCGGGATTGACGTTGACGAGGATGGCCCCGATGCGCGCCGTGGCGAACTGCACGAGCACCCACTCGTGCCGGTTCGGCGACCAGATCCCCACGCGGTCGCCGCGCGCCACGCCGAGCGCCATCAACCCGCGCGCCACGCGATCGACGGCGTCCCACAGCTCGCGGTACGTCAGGCGCACTCCCCGGGAACTGTCGACGAAGGCTTCGCGGTGGGGAAAGCGCGCGACGGTGCGCCGGAGGTTGTCGCCGATGGTCTCGCCGAGAAGCGGGGTCCGGGAAACGCCGTGGGTGTAGGATAGAGCCGTCATGGTCGTGCCTCCGCATGAGAATCCGTGTAGCAAACGCCGACGAATCCGGCACGGCCTCCCTCAGCGCCCGCATGCGCGGAGACGATCCCCGCGAGCATCCCGGCTGCCCGTCGAACGTCGGATGAACACCTTTTTGAACGCCGCTCCCGCCGTTTCGCTTCGGAATCAAGCAAAGTTCAAATACGCGCCCGTCCCGCTGCCCGATCGGACGCGCTTCGCTCGGACGGCGCGCCTTGAAAACGTCCGTCGCCTTCCTTTTTTTCCGTCATCCGCCCGGCCGTTCGACGCCTGTCTTTAGCTTCCTCCCTCCCGGTCGATACGATTGATAAACAAGCGCTTGAGGCCCGGCGCTCCAGTTCGTAGAAAGCGGTGGACAAGAACCTCGGCCGGCGCATTGCGTTGACTATTTCCCTCAGAAAACACAGCTCGTGCTTTTCGAAGTTGACAACCGTAAAGATAGCGATATGTCCCGACTCAGCCTCGATCTTTTCCTGAGCGCCGGCGCTGATTTCGAGGGCGCCCAGTACCGGATACTCGATCGCCTGAAACGGATACGCGGAGCGTTCTCGCGAAACATCATCTACCCGCACCTGGGCGAACTCGTCGAGGTGCACGGCGCTCTCCGGCGTCTTCTCGGCAGCCTCGACGACCTCCAGAAGTCCCTGCCCGGCGTTCTCAAGGGCATCGACCCGGAGACGCGCGAGGTGCTTTTCGAAAAGCCGGAACTGGGAACGGGGCACATGGGCCTCATCGAGGAGCTCATCCAGTGGGCCCTTCCGCTGATCCAGGACGCCATCGAGGAGGGGCGCACGATCTTCGAATTCGTCGAGGATCATCTCTATATCGAAGAGGTGGGGCTGGTGCCCTCGTACGTGGAGGAAGGCTACCTCCTCGTGCCCGACCGGCGTTCCCGGCGCATGTACATTCTCCAGTACCACCTGTCCATCTTCACGAGTGCGGAGGAACGGTTCCGTAGCCTGAAGACCACGCACGTCAAAACCATCGAGTACGCCGGTGTTGACGTGGCGCCGCAGGTGGTTAAGCTCGATTTGCTGGCGGAACGCCGGGAGTTCCCTAATCCGGCCACGTATCTCATCGAGACGGCGCTCGACTTCCCGTACGAGCCCACGGTGCTGCCCATCGCCAAGCGCAAGTTGCTCCGCCGGCTCTCGCTCCCCGGCGGAGATGCCTGAATTCTTCGAGGAGAAACGCGCGCCCGCCGCGAGAAACTTCGGGTCTTCGGCGGGGAAGCCCTATCTTCGGGCAACGCTTTTCCCCACCTACCGCACACCAGCCATGTTTCTCCAGGCATTGTTCGTCGTCCTTCACGTCCTCATGGCCGCCGCGTGGTTCGGGCTCACCCTCCGGCTCGGCGCGCAAACCCGGCTCCTGCTTAAGCTCGACCACGACGCCGCGACGACGGTGGCCGAGAATCTGGATCGGGGCATCCGGGAAATCGGCATCTTCCTGCTCCTCGCGTTCGTCTTCGGCCTCGGCGCCTTCGTGACGGGCGGGCCCGCCAACTACGGCCCCAACATTCACACGGGCATGCTTCTGGTGCTCATTATGCTCGCCCTCCATTACCTCGGGCTCCGCCCCCAGTGGCGGGCGATGCGGCATGCGCTCCAGGAGGACCGGACGGATGCGGCGGCCCTGGCGCAACGGAAGATCAGCATGTTTACCGGCATCGGACACCTGCTCTGGGTGACGGTCTTCATCCTGATGTTCTGGCATCGCCTGACCGCGGGAATGTAATTCCTTCGAAAGACAAGCCCGCCTATACGCCCCTCGCCGGGAAAGGGCCACGTCTTGCGAAGAAGATTACGTCAAAATGGAAACCTGTCCCCCCTTCGCGGGGTCAAAACTGCTCCGAGAGATTTTACAACCCACCCAATGGAGGCATCATGGCGACCGCGAGTATGAATGAAAGCTGGGGGCGCGTCAAAGCTCAGATCCAGACCCTCTGGAGCGAATACGATTTCGGGGACAAAGAGATGAAAAAGGCGCGTGGCAATCTAGATAAAATGGTGAACCTGATTCACGAGAAGACGGGCGAGCCGCGTTCCGAGATCTTTCAGAAAATCTCTGCCTTCCTGTAAGGCGGACACGTCGGCCTTGTCCAATCAGATGCCGGCTCCGGTAGGTATCTTTAGTCCCGGCCCTCGTGGTCGGGCTTTTTTTTGGCCGGGAAGGACGGTAACTTCGTCCCCTTCCCGGCCTCCGGCCCGGCTCATCGGTGAGGAGCCGGTTTCGCACGCCCTCCCTTCTGGTTCAACCCCTTTGTCCGTATGCCGACCCCCTCCGTCGATCTCTCCACCCTCGGTTCCCCCGCGCCCACGGACCGGCCTTCGTTTCAGAAGCGGGCCGAACACTATCGCAGCCTGCTCGAAGCGTTGCGTGCCGATGCGGAGCGGATCCGGCTCGGCGGCGGCCCGAAACGCATCGAACGCGAGCACCAACGCGGCAAGATGACCGCCCGCGAGCGCATCGCCGCGCTCCTCGACGACGCCGACGATTTCATGGAGCTCGGGCTCTTCGCCGGAGACGGGATGTATGAGGAGGAAGGCGGCTGCCCGGCGGGCGGCACGGTGATGGGCCTCGGCCACGTGAGCAGGCGGCTGTGCCTCGTCGTCGCCAACGACGCCACCGTGAAGGCGGGCGCATGGTTTCCGATCACGGCGAAGAAGAACCTCCGCGCCCAGGAGATCGCGCTCGAGAACCACCTCCCGATCATCTATCTCGTCGATTCGGCGGGCGTCTACCTGCCCATGCAGGATGAGATCTTCCCCGACAAAGAGCACTTCGGACGCATCTTCCGGAACAACGCCATCCTGTCGAGCCGGGGCATCCCGCAGATCGCCGCCATCATGGGCAACTGCGTGGCGGGCGGAGCCTACCTGCCCATCATGAGCGACGAGGCCCTCATCGTCGACGGCACGGGGTCGGTCTTCCTGGCCGGTCCCTTCCTCGTGAAGGCGGCCATCGGCGAAGACGTGGACATCCAGACGCTCGGCGGCGCGGCCACGCACTCGCAGGTCTCCGGCGTAACCGACTACGAAATGCCCGACGACGCGACGTGCCTCGCCACGATCCGCGACCTCGTGAGCAAATTCGGCCCGCGCCCGCGCTTCGGCTTCAACCGCATCGATCCCGTCCCCCCCGCCTTCGACCCCGAGGAGATCTACGGCCTCATGCCCACGAGCGGCAACCAGCCCTACGACATGCGCGAGGTCCTCGCCCGCATCGTCGACGCCGGTTCGTGGACCGAGTACAAGGCCCGCTTCGGCCAGACGCTCCTCACCGGGTACGCCCGCATCGACGGATGGAGCGTGGGCATCGTGGCCAACCAGCGCATCACCGTGAAGGCAAAAGCCGGCAAAAAGGCGCACACCGACGAGCTGCAGGCCGGCGGCGTCATCTATTCCGACTCGGCGGACAAGGCGGCGCGCTTTGTGATGAACTGCAATCAGAAGCGCATCCCCATCGTCTTCCTCCAGGATGTGACAGGCTTCATGGTGGGCACGCGCGCCGAGCACGGCGGCATCATCAAGGACGGCGCGAAGATGGTCAATGCCGTCGCCAACTCGGTCGTGCCGAAGTTCACCGTTGTGCTGGGCAACTCGTTCGGCGCGGGCAATTATGCCATGTGCGGGCGCGCCTACGACCCGCGCCTGATGCTCGCCTGGCCCACGGCCAAGATCTCCGTCATGGGCGGGCAGCAGGCCGCGAAGGTGCTCCTTCAGATCCAGTTGGCGAAGCTCAAACGTCAGGGCAAAGCGCCGTCGGAGGAGGTGCAACAGGCGCTGCTCCACTCCATCGAAAAGAAGTACGAGGCGCACACGAAGCCCCGATACGCCGCCGCCCGCCTGTGGGTGGACGAGATCATCGACCCGGTGGACACGCGCCGGTGGATCAGCCGGGGCATCGCAATGGCCGACCACAACCCCGAGATGGCGGCGTTCAACCCCGGTGTGATCCAGACGTAATCCCGGGGCGGGCGCCGTACGCCTCCGCCCCCCTCTCCGATAGCCATGTCACGCGGCGTCTCGCTCACCCTGCCGATCCTCCCGCCCCGGCTCATGCCGTCTCGCGCCCGACGCCGAATCCCCCTCATGGGCCGATGCGGGCCCCCGGACCTCGGTCACGCGAACGCCGGATGAGCTATCCGTCGTATGCGCGGAGACCGCCGTCCCGCCCGGCATGCGATGCGAGCGCGGCTTCCGCGCCTTCAAGATTCACGGCCCCTCCGCTTCGCGCTGACCGGCATCCTGGCGGCCCTCGCCGATCCGCTCGCCGACGCCGGGCTTTCGCTCCTGGCTCTCTCCACCTTCGACACCGGCTACGTGCTCGTCCGCGCCGAGACGCTTGCCCGCGCCGTACGGACGCTCGCGGAAGCCGGACACACGGTGCTCTCTTGACGGCGATGCACGGATGGGGACTTCCCCCCTTGCTTTCGAGATCGCAGTGCTTATAATGATGGCGCTGAAGCATCCGGGCATCGGGGAGTTGGCGCGTGAGGGGTATGCAGCCGGCACAGCCCATCGATTCATGCCATACGAGACAGATCATGCAACCTCCTGAGAAAAAAACCGCGCTCATCACCGGCGCTTCGAGCGGGATCGGAGCCGTCTTCGCCCGCCGTCTGGCCGAGCGGGGCTATGACGTCATCCTCGTGGCCCGCCGGGTGGAACGCCTGGCCGCGCTTGCCGAAGAGCTCCGCACGCAGCAGGGCGTAGCGGCCGAGGCGTTGGCCGCCGACCTGGCCACGGACGCGGGGGTCGCCCGCGTCGAAGCCCGCCTCATCGACTGCGACACGCTCGACCTGCTCGTCAACAATGCGGGGTTTGGGACGGTCGGGCGCTTCGCCGACCTGCCGCTCAAGGGTCAGTTGGACATGGTGCACGTGCACGTGCTCGCCACGATGCGCCTGACGCGGGCGGCCCTGCCCCGCATGATCGCGCGCGGCGCCGGCGGCATCGTGAACGTCTCCTCCGTAGCCGCCTGGTGGCCGACGCCCGGAAACGCCACCTACGCCGCCACCAAAGCCTATCTCAACGCTTTCTCCGAAGCCCTCCACGCCGAGCTCGAAGGCACGGGCGTGACCGTGCAGGCGCTCTGCCCCGGCTTCACCCGCACCGAGTTCCACGACGCCCCCGCCTTCTCGAAGTTCGACCGCGCGCAAATCCCCGACTTCCTCTGGATGTCCTCCGATGCGGTCGTGCGCGCGTCTCTCGAAGCGCTTGCGCGCGGCGCGGTCATCGTCATCCCCGGCCTGACGAACCGCCTCCTCGCCTGGCTCGGCAAGTCGATGCTCGGCACGCTGATCCGCCGGAACGCCGGCTCGAACTGGCGCACGCTCCTCAAATCCCGGTCCCATGCGCGCACCTCGTCCGAAGTCTGAACGATTCCGCCTCCCGGCGGTGGCGGTCCTCTGCGCCGCGCTCCTCCTCGGATGCGCCGACAAGCCCGGCCCGGACGCCCGGCGGATGGCCGCGGACTACGCGGCGATGCGGCTCTTTCCGCCGCTTGCCGACACGCTCACGATGACGGATGCCATGGCGATCCAGGCGTCCTTCGTGTCGGCGCTCGAACCCCGCTTCGGCCCGCCGGTGGGATACAAAGCCGGGCTCACGAGCGCGGCGGCGCAGGCGCGATTCGGAGCGGACCGGCCCGTGCGCGGGGTGCTCCTCCGGGAGATGCTCCGCCCCTCCGGCGCCGTCGTCCCCACCCTCTTCGGCGCGCGTCCCGTCTTCGAGGGCGACCTCCTCGTCCGCATCGGGAGCGAAGCCGTCAACCGGGCGCGAACGGACGACGAACTGCTCGCCGCCCTCGACGCCGTGATCCCTTTCCTCGAACTGCCTGATCTGATGTACGACCCGGCGATGACGCTCGACGCACCCGCCCTCGCCGCCGTCAACGTGGGGGCGCGGCTGGGCATCGTGGGCGAGGCGATCCCGCTCGCCGCCCTCGACGATGCGTACGACCGGCTGGGCCGCTTCCGCGTGGCGCTCCTCGACACGACGGGCGCCGTGCTCGCCGAAGGAGACGGCGCGGCGCTCCTCGGCCACCCGCTGAACGTCGTGCGGTGGCTGCGCGACTCGCTCGCCCGGGACGGCGTCGCGCTTCGCCCCGGCGACCTCCTCTCCCTCGGAAGCCTGACCCCGCTGATGCCCGTCCGCCCCGGACAGACCATCACGGCCCGGTATACCGGTCTCGCCTCCGAACCCGGCGAAGTCACGGTGACGTTCCGATGACGATGCGCCCGCCTGTGCCATGGAGCTTTCGGGAGGGGCCATGACGTCCGAACTGGATGTGTTGAGCGGCATCATCCGGCCCCACCGGGCCACGCGCCTTCGGCCGCGCGCCTTCTTCACGGCGTGGTCGGGCGTGCTCACGTTCGCCTTTGACGGCTTCTCCGAGACGCTGTTAAACATCAAGCGGGAGATCGAACGTCGCATCCCCGGCCTCCGCCCCGAGTATCCCGGCAGCCGGTGGCCGAAGGTGACGCTGGGCGCACTCCGGGCCGGCCGTACGCTCCGACGTGCCGAGGCGCGCATGCTCCTCGACCTGTGCGCCACATGGAACGAGGCCCTCGGTTCGGAACTTCAGCCTCTCACCGTCGAGGCGCTGTCCGTCGTCGTCTATCTCTGCCGGAGCCTCGAACGGCGCGTCATCACCCATCGCATCCCCCTCGAAGGCGGCCCACCCGATCCCGAGGATGTGCCACCTCCGGAGCACCGCGCACAGGTCGCGCATATCCTTCGCCAGTTCACCGAGCCCTACCTCGAACAGTACCTCGACCGCCTGACGCTCACCGAGCACGATCTCACGTACTACCGGGCCTACCATCCCGGTACGACCCTCGTGTATGACCTCCCGCCGGGCTCCCTCCCCTTGCTCGACGCCTTCGTCCGGGCGGTGGAGGAACGTTTACCCGACTATTACGGGTGGTTCACGCCCGAGAGCCGACACGTCACGCTCCGCACGCTGGCGCACACGTTCTGAGGGCGCCTCCATAACGTTCAAACGTCGAAACGTTCGGGGGTCCATGACTCCCGGACCGTCATGAAGGAAGGCCCGCCCGAGCGCACCTTCGCCATCGTGCGCACGGACGAGCCTTCTCGTCCTCGGAGGGCAGGAGTGTCAGGCCGTCACGGGTGTCCCGCCGGGAGCCGGAGCAGCTTCCGGACCCGCGCCGTCGCCGCCGGAGACCTCGCGGCGGAGCGCCGTGCGTTTGTATTCCTCCAGCGTGAAGGCATCGACCTGGACGGCGTCTTCCCGCGCCGCCTCGGCTTCACGGAGCAGTTCGGCCTCTTTTGCGTCGATGATCCCTTTCTCGAGCGCCTGCGCGACGAGTTTCGCGGGAGACGCCTTCTCGAGCTTCTTCGCCTTGACGGCGTCGCGGAGCTTGCGCTCGACCTCGTGCGCCTCGGCCGTCAGCCGGAACGCGCGTTCGAGACGTCCGAGCGCCTCGTTCGGATCGGCGGGCACGTAGCCGCCACGCGCGAGACGTTCGCGCTGCTCGCCCGGCGTCTGCATGAGCTGCGCCACCCGGTGCCCGAGCCGGTCGCTCGGCCCCGTGCCGATGGGGTTGAGTCGCGACCACCACGCGATCGGTCCCCGGATGAGCCACGTCATCCCCGGCGCTTCGAGGTTGGCGAACAGCCCGTCGAAGGCGTCCTGGATCTGCTTCATGGCGTACTGCATGGACCAGTGGAAGAACGGGAGGTCCTCCTTCGGGCGGCCTTCCGCCTCGAACCGGCGGATCACGGCGGAGGCCAGATACATCCATGAGAAGATGTCCGCGAAACGGCCCGTGATCTTCTCCTTCCGCTTGAGGTCGCCGCCGAGCGTGCCCATGGCCAGGTCGGCGAAGAAGGCGAACGAGGCCGAGGCCCAGTTCAGCTTCCGCACGTACCGCGCCGCCGGGCCGTCGATCGGCGAACCGCCGAGGTAGCCGCGCGTCAGGCTCAGGAGCAGGGCGCGAATCTTGTTCCGCCCCACGTGGCCGACGTGCTTCCACAACGCGGCGTCGAACGCCTTGACGTCGCCCTCACCGAGCGCCGCGATCTCCTTGTAGGCGTACGGATGGCACCGGATCGCTCCCTGCCCGAAGATCATGAGCGTGCGCGTGAGGATGTTCGCGCCCTCGACCGTGATGCCGATGGGCTGGTTGATGTAGCCATGGGCAAGGAGGTTGCGCGGCCCGCGCGAGATGGCGTTGCCGCCGAGGATGTCCATGCCGTCGTTGATGATCTTCCGCCCGAGTTCGGTGAAGTTGTACTTCGCCATGGCCGTGACGACGGCGGGCTTGCCGCCCTGGTCGAGCGCGCCGCACGTATAGACGCGCGCGGCTTCGAGGAGGTACGTCCACCCGCCGATGCGGGCCAGCGGTTCCTCGATGCCCTCGAACTTGCCGATGGACAGCCCGAACTGCCGCCGGACGGTGGCGTGGGCCGAGGCGACGCGGAAGACGTGCTTCGAGCCGCCGGCCGCCGAGGCCGGGAGCGAGATGCCGCGCCCCGCCGCCAGCGACTCCATGAGCATCCGCCAGCCGTTGCCCGCGCCGTCGACGCCGCCGATGATGGCGTCGACGGGAACGACGACGTCGTGGCCCTCGAGCGGGCAGTTCCAGAACGGCACGCCGAGCGGGTCGTGCCGGTAGCCCTGCTCCACGCCGGGCGTATCCGCCGGGATGAGCGCGCACGTGATGCCGGGGTTCGTCCCCTTCCCGAGAAGGTTGTCCGGATCACGCAGTTTGAACGCCAGCCCGATCACCGTGGCGACGGCGCCGAGGGTAATGTACCGTTTCTTCCAGTTCAGCCGCAGATACAGCTTGCCGTCCTCGCCCTTGAAGACGACGCCGTTCGAGGCAATGGCGCCCGCGTCGGAGCCCGCCCCCGGCTCGGTGAGCGCGAAGCACGGGATGTCCTGACCCGTGGCCAGGCGCGGAAGGTAATGATCCCGCTGCGCCTGTGTGCCGTAGTGGATCAGCAGCTCCGCCGGGCCGAGCGAGTTCGGCACCATGACGGTCGTGGCCAGCGGGCCACTGCGCGTGGAGAGCTTCTGCACGACGGCGCTGTTGAGCAGCGCCGAGAAGCCGAGCCCGCCGTACCGCTTCGGAATGATCATGCCGAAGAACCGCTGATCCTTGATGTATTGCCAGACCTCGGGCGGCAGTTCCCGATGCTGCCACACGTCCCAGTCGTTCGTCAGCCGGCACAGTTCCTCGACCGGACCATCGAGGAAGGCCTGCTCCTCTTCGGTCAGTTCGGGATACGGCTCGTTGACGATGCGTTTGAAGTCGGGCTTGCCCGAGAACAGTTCGCCCTCGACCCACACGGTGCCCGCCTCGATGGCCGTGCGCTCCGTCTCGGAGATCGCCGGGAGGAAGTGGAGCGCCTTCATCAGCTTCATGATCGAAGCGCTGAGCAGCCCGCGCCGGATCGCCGTCACGTTGAACAGCGCCGCGAGCACGCCGAAGACGATCCACAGCCAGGCGGGCGCGCCGAAGCCGTAGAGCGCGACGGCCGTGGCCGCCGTCCATAGCCAGAGGGGCGCGCCGGCGTACCCGAGCGCCAGAACCAGGACGATGACGCCGATCACCGCCGCCGCCGTCGATATGCCGGCGAGAAAATGATAAAAGGGAACGTTCATGGCTGAACCTCTTCCGTTGGTTTACTGACTGCGTCCTCCGCCTTCGTCGCTCGCGCGCATCCGGCCATGATTCCGCACAAAAGGTGTCAAAACATCATGTTTTCGACCACGGCCGCCGCGCCCATGCCGCCGCCGATGCACATCGTGCAGATTCCGTACTTGACGCCCCGGCGGCGCATCTCGTGGAGCAGCGTCGCCGTCAGCTTCGCGCCCGTGCACCCGAGCGGGTGGCCGAGCGCGATGGCGCCGCCGTTCACGTTGACGATGTCCTCGTTGAGCCCGAGCTCCTGAATGACGGCCAGCGACTGCGCGGCGAAGGCCTCGTTGAGCTCGATCAGGCCGATGTCGTCAAGCGAGAGGCCGGTCTGACGAAGCACCTTCGGGATGGCTTCGATGGGGCCGATGCCCATGAGCTCCGGCGGCACGCCCGCCACGGCAAAGCCCGCGATGCGGCCCATCGGATCGACGCCGAGCTCTTTCATCACGCGCTCGCTCATCACCACCGCCGCCGCCGCGCCGTCCGACATCTGCGAGGAATTCCCGGCGGTGACGGTGCCGCCCCGGCGAAAGACCGGGCGCAGACGCGCGAGCGCTTCGAGGCTCGTGTCGGCGCGCGGCCCCTCATCCATCTTAAAGACCGTCTCGACCTCCCTCGTCTGCCCGTCGTCGTACGTCACCTCGCGCACCGTCAACGGGACGATCTCCTCGGCAAACCGCCCGGAAACGATGGCGTCGACCGCTCGCCGGTTCGACTGAAGCGCGAACCGGTCCTGATCCTCCCGCGTGATGCCGTATTGCTCTGCGACGTTCTCGGCCGTGTTGCCCATCGAGATGTACATGTCGATGTCGTGCCCGATCAGGTCGGGGTCGGGCTGAAAGAAAAAGCCCGACATCGGGACGAGGCTCATCGACTCCGCGCCGCCGGCCACGATCACGTCGGCGTGGCCGGCCATGACGGCCTGTGAAGCCATGACGATGGTCTGGAGCCCGGACGAGCAGAATCGGTTGACGGTGGCGCCCGGCACGGCGTCCGGCAGCCCCGCCTTCTGCGCGATGATCCGGCCCATGTTGAGCCCCTGCGGCCCTTCCGGCATCGCGCACCCGATGATCACGTCATCGACCATTTCGGGCGAGAGCCCCCGGACGCGGCGCATGGCCTCCGTTACGGCCGCCGCGCCCATCGCTTCGGGCCGCATGTGTTTGAGCGTGCCGCGATTGGCTTTCCCCACCGCCGTGCGGACACTGCTGACGATATATGCTCCGTTTGCTTGCATGATCTCTATCTCAAAGGGTTGAATGCTATAAACATCGAACGTGCTCAAAGAGCGAGCCGAAACCGCGCCGTCAGTTGCGCAACGGCTTGTTGTGCTGGAGCAGATGCATGATGCGCTCCTGCGTTTTCGGCTCGCCGAGCAGGCTGAGGAAGGCTTCGCGTTCGAGGTCGAGGAGGTAGTCCTCGTGCACCTCCTGCGGGCCGGTCAGGTCGCCGCCGGTGAGCACGTGCGCCAGCTTTTTGGCGAGGAAAAAGTCGTACTCGCTGATGTACTTCCCCTGCAGGAACTGATACGCGCCGACCTCCATCGCCGCCGCCGCCGGACGCCCGAGCACCTTGATGTGCGTCAGCACCGGGGGCGGCAGATAGCCCTCCTCGGAGCGCCGGATCACCTCCTGCTTGGCGACGAAGAACCGCCGGTCCGCGTTCATCACCACTTGCGCGTGATCGGCCACGTAGCCCATCTCCTGCCCCTCACGCGCGCTCGTGGCGACCTTCGCCATGGCCATCTGTTCGAAGTATTTCTGGAGGTAGGCCTGAATCTCCGAGGGGAAGCCGTTCGGGGCGAGCGCGGAGGCTTTCGCCGCCATGCGCATCGTGCCCGTGCCCGCCGGAATCAGCCCCGCGCCCAGCTCCACGAGACCGATATACGTTTCGGCCGCCACCACCGGGTTCGGGCACGCCAGCGTCATCTCGCATGCGCCGCCGAGCGTCATGTGATGCGGCGCGACAACCACCGGCTTCGTCGCATACCGCACCCGCTGAATCGCCCGCTGAAAGCCCGCAATGGCCTCGTTGAGCATGTCGAACTGCCCGGACGCCACGGCCATCGCCACCTCGCCGAGGTTCGCGCCGACGGAGAAATTCTTTCCTTCGTTCGCCACGACGAGCCCCCGGAGGTTCGGGTCGTTTTCCACCCGCTCGATGACCTCCACGAGCCCTTCCATCACGAACTGCCCGAGCGCGTTCGACTTCGAACGGAACTCGTAGAGGGCCACGCCGTCGCCGAGGTCGAGGAGGGCGGCGTCGGGATTCGTCCACAAGACCTTCTTCTCGTCGGTCCTGATCGCCGCGAGGCTGATCTCATCGTCCGGCTTCGGATCCTCGACGTACGCGCGGCGGGAGGGGATGTAGACCTGCGTCACGCCGTTCTCGGACCGGTAAAAGCTTTTCGCGCCGTCGCCGCGCATCGCCCCGATCCATCCGGGGAGCGCGAGCCCCTTTTCCTCCATCGCTTCGAGGACGGTCTCGAAGCCGAGGGCGTCCCACGTCTCGAACGGACCCATCCGCCAGCCGAAGCCCCACCGGATGGCGCGGTCCACGTCCGCCGGGCTCTCGGTGATCTCGGGGATGCGTCGCGCGCTGTAGGCGAGCAGTTCGAGCGTCGTCTCTCGGAAGAATGCTCCCGCGCGGCCTTCGTCGGCCCAGAGCGCCCGCAGCCGCTTCACCAGCCCGCCCGCGCCCCGGATCGCGTCCAGGTCGCCGAGCTTGAGCGGCTTCGGGTCCTCGTATTCGCCCGTCTCCGGGTTGATCGACTTGATGACCTTGCCTTCCTTCTTGTAGAACCCGGCCTTCGTCTTCGCCCCGAGCGCTCCTTTCGCCACGAGCGTTTCGAGGATCGGCGGGACGCGGAAGACCTCGCGGCTCTCGTCGTTCGGAACGGCCTCGTACAGGTTTTTGATGACATGGAGCATGACGTCGAGCCCCACCACATCGGCGGTGCGGAAGGTGGCCGACTTCGGATGCCCGACGAGCGTTCCGGTGAGCGTGTCGATCTCCTCGATGGTATAGTCGCCCTCGGTAAAGTGCCGGAGCGCGAGGAGCATCGCATAGATGCCGATGCGGTTGCCGATGAAGTACGGCGAATCCTTGGCGATGACGATGCCCTTGCCCAGGTGCACGCGCCCGAAGTGCGTCACGCGAGCGACGAGCGCGGGATCGGTGTCCGGCGTGGGGATCACTTCGAGCAGCTTCAGATACCGGGGCGGGTTGAAGAAGTGCGTCCCCATGAAGCGTCGGCGAAATGCTTCCGACCGGCCCTCGGCGATCTCGTGGATGGGCAGGCCGCTCGTATTCGTAGAGATGACGGCATCCTCACGCGCCGCCTCCTCGATGCGGGCCATCACCTGCCGCTTGATGTCCATCCGCTCGACGACGGCCTCGATCACCCAGTCGGCCTCCCCGACCCAGTCGAAGTGCTCGTCGAAGTTGCCCAGTTTGATGCGTTTCCGGGCGGCGGTCGTGAAAAACGGGTTGGGCTTGAGTTTCGTCGCACGCTTGAAGGCCGCCTTCACGATGGCGTTCTTGTCGTCGCCTTCCTCGGGCGCGATGTCGAGCAGGCGGACTTGAAGCCCGGCGTTGGCGCAATGCGCGGCGATCTGCGCGCCCATCGTGCCCGCCCCGAGCACGGTGACGGTCCGGAACGGCCGAAGCGTCCATCCGGCGGTGCGTTCGAGGGTCAGGGGATCCAGCGTTTGTGCTTCCATGATTCAGGTTCGATTCTCCGGTGGAAGGATTATGTTCGAGGGAAGAAAGCGCCGCGCGCCTCAGTCTTCATACATCGAGGCGATCTCGTCGGCAAAGGTCGCATAGACCAGCGATCGTTTCACTTTCAAGGTGGGGGTGAGCATGCCGTTCTCGGGCGTCAGGTGCGCCGGCACGAGCTTGAACTTCTTGATCGTGGACCACGGGTCCATGCCCATGTTCGCCCGGTCGACGAGTTCCTGAAAGCGCGCCACGACCTTCGGGTGTTCGAGCAGTTCGTCGAACGGCAGCGTCTCGTCGATGCCCTGCGTGCGGGCAAAGAGTCGCACGCCTTCCTCGTTCGGGAAGATGAGCGCCGTGGCGTATTTGTAGCCCGGCCCGACCACCACCGCCTGCTCGACGAGCGGATCGGCGGTGAGGCGGTTTTCCAGGGGCTGCGGGACGACGTACTTGCCGGTCGAGAGCTTGAAGAGGTCCTTCTTCCGGTCGGTGATGCGGAGGTAGCCCTCTTCGGTAAACGTACCGATGTCGCCGGTGTGGAACCATCCGTCGGGGTCGAGCACCTCGCGGGTGCGCTCCTCGTCGCGGTAATAGCCTTTCATCACGTGCGGCCCCCGGGTGAGGATCTCGCCGTCGTCGGCGATCATCACCTCCACCCCCGGAATCGGCTGCCCCACCGTTCCGGCGCGGTTGCGGCCGGGCCGGTTGAACGTGATGATGGGGCTCGTCTCGGTGAGGCCATAACCTTCGAGGATGTCGATGCCGGCGGCGGCAAAGGTGTTGGCGAGGCGTGCGTTGAGCGCGGCTCCGCCGCAGATGACGTGCTTGACGCGCCCGCCGAGCGCCGCGCGCCACTTGTCGAAGACGAGCGTGTCGGCCACGCGACGTTTGAGACGATACATCGGCGGCTGCCGGCGTCCGAGCTCATAGCTTTCGGCCACCGCAAGCGACCACCGGAAGAGTCGGCGGCTGGTCTTCGGCAGTTCGCTCGCGCGTTCGAGGATGCGGGCATACACCTTCTCGAGCACGCGCGGGACCGTGGCAAAGAGCGTCGGACGCACCTTCGGCAACGCCGTGGTCAACTCGTTCGGCGTGGTAAAATATACGCTCGTGCCATAGCCGAGATAGCCGTAGTACAACGTCCGCGCAAAGACGTGCGTCATGGGAAGGAACGAGAGCACCACCTCTCCCCTGGGGCCGGCCTCATAATCCGTCATGCACTGGAACGCCGTGAGCGCGTTCGACGATATGTTCTCGTGCGTGAGCATGACCCCCTTCGGCAGCCCCGTCGTGCCGCTCGTATAAATGATCGTGGCGAGATCCTGCGGGCCGATCCGTTCGAGCATCGCGGCGACGGCTTCCGGCTCCTGTTCGCGCCGCGTGCGTCCGACCTGCCGAATGGCCTCCATCGTCACCAGTCCCACGGACCCGGGCAGGGGAGGCAGCGCGCCTCCTTCCTCCGGCTCCGCCAGAATGACCGTCTTGACGTGCGGCGTCTCTTCGAGCACCGGCGCGATGGCGGCCAGACGTTCGAGGTTGGAAACGAAGAGCGCTTTGGCCTCGGAATGATCGAGCACGTACCGGAGCGCCTCCTCCGTGTGCGTCAGATAGATCGGCACGTCGATGACGCCTGCGATCAGACACGCCATGTCCGCCAGGCAGAAATAGACGTCGCTCTCCATGAAAAAGGCCGCCCGGTCGCCTTTTTGAAGACCAAAGGACTGGAGCCCGAGGGCCATTTCTTCCGCTCTGATGCGGAACTCCTCGTACGAGAAGGCCCGCCAGTGGTCACCGTGCGGCTGGTTCAAGGCGCGGGGATTCGCATACCGTTCGCAGGCTTCGTACAGCAGGGACGGCAACGTCCGCCCCAGCACGGGCGCTCCGTCTTCAGGCGGGGCTGTATAGATCCGGCTCTTCATCGGCTTCTGACTGATTCGTAGTGTGATGAGCATACAAGGTCTCGCGCATCCGCCCACCCTTCAGGGGAGGTTTCCTTCAAAAAGTTACAGCAAGGTGAACACTGTTAACTTCTGTTCCAAAAAAACGACGCTCCGGCCCAGAAGCGCTTCCGAAAGCGTCCGACGCCTCAGACCGTGGAAACCCCGGCATCCGCCCCTTCCGGAGCGACGATGTAGCTCCGGAGCGTCTGCGAGATGACCGTATCAATGAACGCCTCCCGGTCGACGCGGACATCCATGCGCCGGGAAAACAGGAGCGACACCGCTCCGTGCAAAGCCGCCCAGATTGCGCTCGCGGCCACGAGCGGATCCTCCACGTACAGCAACTTGCCCTCGGCCCCCTCCCGCAACGTATCGACGATCACTTCCAGGTTTCTCCGCGCGCGACGGTACTTCTCGGCGGGAAAACGCGCCATCTGTTCCGGATGAAGCATGTACATGATTTCATAGTACTCGGGGTTGTCGATCCCGAAGTCGATGTATCCCCGGCACAATGCTTTCAGCCGCGCGATCACGTCCTCCCGGTGCGCCTCGGCGATGGAGCGCAGCGTCTCGTACTTCTGCGCCATCCCTTCCTCGATCAGCGCGTGCACGAGCGCGTCCTTGCTCTCGAAATGCAGGTAAATGCTCGTAGCGCTGTACCCGATGGCGCGCGCGATTTTCCGCATCGAGAGGCTGTTGTACCCCTCGCTGACCAGAAGATGCCGGGTCGTATCCAGAATCCGACGCCGGAGATCCCCGTTCATGCGCTGCTTCTCTTCCATATTCACTCCAGACTTAACAGCGTTAAGTAAGCAAAGTTTCAAGATTTTGTCAAGACGCCATCCCGAAAAATCCTGTGGGGGGAAAGGAGAAAATACCTGTGGGGAAAAGACGGACGCAGACCGGCGAAGCCGCCCGGCACGAATCGGGAAGCAGGGAAGGAATCCGCCAGAGCAAGGGATGGGCAAAGAGACCCGGCGCATCAGCGGGCCCGGCAAGATGAGGGAACGCGCCGGGCTTGTCGCCCTCGCGCGATGAGATCGGCGGGCGCCCCCTCGGCGATACACCGAACGCACCGCCGTCGCTTCAACAGCAAAGATGGAGCGGCTCGTCTCCGGAGAATCCCGGTGGCGGCCGAAAGGGCAGGCGACGCACCCGAGCGGGGATCAGAGCTTCTTCAATGCCACGTTGCCCACGCCGGACCGAAGCGTCAGGCCCGGACCGCCGCCGTTGATGCTTCCCCCGAAGGATTTTTTCATCCACCGCCCTTTAACCTTCAGGCCGTATTCGCAACTGGCCGCCCCCACGCTCGCCACGGCGTCCACGTTCACCCCGATGCCGTCATCCAGATAGACGGTCACGTTGCCCGCGCCGGAATCGAGGCGGGAGTCTCCTTCCAGCGGGCCGGTGATCCGGGCGGTAATGTTGCCTGCGCCGGTATGCGCCCGCACCTCTCCCCGTATATCCTGAATCGTAATATTGCCTGCCCCGGAGACCACCTCCGTGCGGCCCACCGCGCCCCGCACCTCGATGTTGCCCGCGCCGGAACTGACGCCGACCGGCCCGTGCACGGCCTCGACGATGACGTTGCCCGCCCCCGTACGCCCTTCCACACGCCCGGTCACACCGTTGATCTCCACGTTGCCCGCACCGTTGGTGAAGTCGATGTTATATCGCTCGGGCGCCTGAATGCGCACCCGTACCTTGAAACGCGTCGACTTTCCCCACAGCTTGCGCGACCATTGATCATCTTCGAAACGCGAACGCAACCGCACGTCATCGCCCGACTGTGAGAAATCCAGGTCATGCTGCTCGAGAATGCGTTTGGCCGCATACCGATCCCGGGCCTCGACGATGCGGTCCACCTCGATGTTCACCACGTCGTCGCTCCCGATTTCGATCACCACGTTGCCGTGATCGAGATCGAGATAGAGCGTGCCGCCGGCGTGCACCTTGAAGGATTTTTTAATGGTGTCCCGTTCCTCGGCGCTCGCACTCGCACGCACGGCAACCACCGTAAGCGCCGTCATCAAGAGGATACCGGTCAGGCGTCGGAGCATCGTCTTTTCCTTTGTTTTTCTATGGGTGGGCCGCAAGCACGTTGTCCCTACGCAATCTGCCCCGACGGGTTGCGATCGCGCGCTCGAGGCCGCCTCCGCGTTCCTCTACGCGCCCTCTCCCTTCCCCCTTCTTGTCACTTTCTTAACAATCGCCGTGAATCCCGGACTTCAATTTGACGTACGGGTCCAAATCATGACTCACCAGTCACTTTTTTTCAACGGGTCAGGCAACAGGTCGGAAGCGTTCCAGGCAGAAAGCTCCAACATTCGACACACCTGACCCGGGGCTGTCAGTCGGGGTGCGGTTCTTCGGGAACCCGCCTCTCGCGACCGGTCCCCCCTCTTCACGACACCGCCTATGGAAACGCAGTTTGCAGAGCCCGTCAAACTGAGCCGTCGGGAGCGGGAGCGCCTGATGCGCCGCCGGGCCATGCTCGAAGCCGCACAGGCCGTCTTTGCCGAGAAAGGCTACACGCACGCCACGCTGGACGAAATCGCCCAACGGGCGGAGTTCGGCAAAGGCACGCTCTACAACTATTTCGAAGGCGGCAAGGAAGCCATCCTCTTCGCGATCTTCGAGGAGATTTACGACGATCTTTGCCGGCTCATCGCATCCTCCTTCACGCCTCAACGGATAGAACGCCATCCCATACGTGAACTCTTCCACACCTTCATCGCCGGCTGTTTCCGCTTCTTCCTCGAACGAAAGAATCTCTTCATGATCCTCATCAAGGAGGCGCATCTGATGATTTTCAGCGAGGATTCGGCGAAGGCGCGGTTTTTCATGCGCCAGCGCCGGCGGGTGGTCGAGGCGCTTGTTCCGCCGATCGAAGCCGCCATCGCACGGGGCGAGCTCAAGCCTCTGCCGGCGCACGCGCTCGCGCACATGATTCTCGGCAACATCAAGGGATGTCAGACGCACATGATGCTCGAAGCCGGGGAACGGGACGGTTGCCCCGCCTCCTGCGACGCTCCGGACGAGATGGCGACGTTCCTCACCACGATGCTCTTTGACGGATTGCTCGCCGCGCCTGCTCCCCCCCCCACCGCCGCGACGCCCCAGCCAACCGAGTGACCATGCACAGACCCTTTATCCATCGCATGCCGAACAGTCGCTTGCTCCTCACGGGCCTCCTCGCCCTGACGTTTCTCGTCCCGGCCCGCGTCTTCG